>CAZHIV010000388.1:0-7659 GCA_964532675.1 uncultured Planctomycetaceae bacterium | reverse complement strand
CGCAGTGTTGGACCGGGTTAACGAGTTAATGTCGCTGGTAGGTCTCTCGCGGAAGCATCTGGAGCGATACCCGCACGAATTCTCCGGCGGACAGCGGCAGCGGATTTCGATCGCCCGCGCGCTGGCAGTCGAGCCGGAGTTCATCATCTGCGACGAATCGGTTTCGGCGCTGGACGTGTCGGTGCAGGCGCAGGTGCTGAACCTGCTCAAGGAACTGCAGGAGGAGCGGGGGCTGACGTACATCTTCATCAGCCACGACCTGAGCGTGGTCAAGTTTATGGCCGACATGATGGCCGTCATGAACGACGGCCGCATCATCGAGTTCGGCCCCTCCGAAAACATCTACGCCAACCCCAAAGAGTCATACACTCGCCGCCTCATCGAAGCCACCCCCAAAGACGACCTCGACCTAATCCGCCGACGCGTCGAAGAACGCGAACGGGCGCGCTCTACCTAACTAGGACCGAACATGGCTTAAAGTAGGATGGGTCGAGTCCGTCCGCAGACGGTTCCGGGATAGGCTCTTAAAGTAGGGTGGGTCGAGTCCGCGAGACCCACCAGTTTTTGCCGCCGAATTGCGAGACGTAGTCCCCAGGCGTAGAATAGGGCAAGCTCCGGCATGTTCGCACACGACATGAGTCCATCATGGCCGATTCCACATTTGAAGCATTCGTCGAACATGGGCAGATCCGACTACCGGACCACGTGAAGCTGCCGGAGAAAACCAAGGTGCTGGTTTTCGTGCCGGGTAGCGAATCTTCGTCCACAGCCAGAATCTACAGCCCCCGCCTCGCCCATCCTGAACAAGTGCAGGACTTCGCAAAGCAAGTCATCGAGACGTCACCCGATGCCGCCGTATGACGCAGCGAATTTCGGTCCGCCTGCACCAGTCGCCACGGTGACGCTGCGGAAGCTGGACGGCGCCGCAGCGGTCGATGGCATCGAATTACTAATCGATAGCGGAGCCGATATCCCTCTGCTGCCACGTACGGCGCTGAAGCGGCACAAGCCGATTCCGGCACATCAACACAAGTTACGCTCGAAGCTTTCGCCTTTGCGTGCAACGCTGCCCGCGGCTACCCCCAGATATGCGAGCAAATCCTTCGCGACTTAACTAACCTGGGCGCGCTCGCTAAACAAGCGAAGTGGACGGACGAAAACGCAGTGCCGCCTACTGCATTCGAGGAGTGACTCGGGTTGAGCGCGTTCCAATCCTGCGCGTGGCGACTTTCGATTGGTTCATCTCCCAGCAACCTTAGCCGCCGCCAGGGCAGTTGGAATGGCAGCCAACTAATGATAGGATAAGTATTGTAGCAGGAGAATGACGATGAGCACTGTCAGCACCTATCCGCACATCGTGAAAGAGCCGGGATCGCCGGCCCGCTTGGTGAGTCATCCGCGCACCCGCGTGGCGATGATTGTCATGGACTATCTTGGCCGTGGGCTTGGGCCCGAGGATATTGTGCACCATTACCCTTATCTGATGCTGGCCGAAGTACATGCCGCGATGACCTATTACCACGACCACCAGGAAGAGATCGACGCGGAGATTCAGAGCGAACTCGATGAGCTCAACAATAGCGCGGACGCCAATACGTGCTCAGCCGTCTGGCAAAAGCTGAAGGCCAAGGGCGTCATCTAGCTGTCAGGCTGCCATGGCCCCCTGTTGTGCGCGGTCTCCCGACCCCGCACCGTCGCCGACCGCAGGTCTCCTTGTCTCCCCCTTCTCAATTCTTCTCCCCCTCTTCCGCCGGGTGGCCAAAACTCGTTGCTGAAATCGGGCCGCTGTTGTGCTAGGGTAAGCATGCACATGCTGCTCTCGGTCTTTGGCAATTGAAGAAAAGCTGTCAGCCATCAGCTTTCAGCCGTCAGCCAATCGCGTGTGACTGGCCGGCGGTCGCGCTCGTGGTGCGCGCCAAGCGACGAAATGCGGCAAATCTCCGATTGTGTCCCTCAACCCGAGCGCTTCCGCTCGCGGCGAATCGCAATAGTCGATGCGAATTGCGTCACCGCTGCACGCCCGCGCTCTGGAATTGGCGAGTAAAGCCGCGAGTCTCGTGTTGCAGAAGGCGTGACTTCTGCAATAAAAAATCGACTTTGCAGAGTGACGCAGAACGCTAAGTGGCGTGGGGGCCGCGATTAATTGACCCTGTTCGCCGCCGTAGGTAAACTCGGTTTTCATGACCATCGACCAGCTCATCTTCGTGGGGCTCAACGGCTACGCCCTCGCCCTGGACCGCGATTCGGGCGAGATCATCTGGTCGAATAACGAGATGAAATCCGGCTACGTCACGCTGCTGTTGGACGGCGACCGGCTGATCGTTTCCACGAACGGCTACATCTACTGCCTCGACCCGCTCACCGGGCGGATCCGCTGGCACAATCCGCTCAAGGGCTACGGCAGCGGCGCACCGACGGCGCTCATCTCCTCGCGCGGCCAGACATCGCAAACGGTCATCGAGCAGGCGGCCGAAGCGGCGGCCGCCTTCGTGGCCACCGGCGGTGTCGCCGGCGCCGGTTGACGATTAGCATAGCGCGTGTCGCCGGCGGTCAGGAGCATACGGGGATGCGGTTCAAGGCCGCGCAGACCGCAACTACCACCCGGCCGCGGCCGCATTGAACACCGGCGTCGCTTCGCTGCGGCCCAGCACGACATCCTGCGGGCCCACGCCCGCGGCCACCAGGCCCAAGGAGTTGAGAAACAACTCGTCGTTCATGCCCGGCATGGTGCTCGAGCGAAGCGACCGGACGCTGCCGTCCTGATTGGTCACCTGCACAATCTGGCCGCCGTGATTCGGGCTCATGAAGGCGTCCTGCGGCGAGCCCGAAGTGTCGGAGAAAATGGGCGACAGTGGCAGCCGCTCGTCGCGCACGTAGTAGTACTCCTGGCCGACGCGGTACGGAAAGCGGTAGGCGTAGAAGGGCGACATGTTGCGCCGCGCCGCCGCGAGCTGCGTCGGCGACATCCGCCGCAGCGACGCGGAGCTCGGAATGCGAATGACGAACCGTCCGGCACGGATCGAATCGGCCAGCGGCGCGCCCGGGCATACCAGCACGTTCGCCAGCTCGTCGGCCTCGATGTATCCCTTCTCCACCAGTTCCACGGCGAAGCGGCCGGCGTTCTCGTGCGCGCGGACCCGCGGATAATACCCGCCGTGGTCTTCGGCATAGTTCGCCAGCACGAACCACAACTGGCGCTGATTGTTCTGGCAGACGGTGCGCCGCGTGGCGTTGCGGCTGTCGCCCAGCGCCGGAAAGAGCAGCATGCTCACCGCCAGGACCACGCCGCCGGCCACCGTGAGGTCGGCCAGGCTCCAGCCCAGCACGCCCGTCGCCGGCTCGGCCGCGGCCAGCGCGGCCGACGGGTGCGACGAATGTTCATGCGGCTCGTCCCCCACGGCGACGCGTTCGGTCGTTCGCTCCGCCAAACCGCGCGGCACGTCGGAAAACAGCGATTCCGCCTCGCACGTCGCCGCGAAGCACGACTGCAAATGCGCCAGCTCGCGACGCAGCTCCGGGTTGTCGGCCAGCCGGCGCTGGAGCTCCTGTTGCTCGACTTCGTCGAGCTCGCCCAGCAGATAGCGGATCAGCAATTCGCGCATGGCTACCTGCTTCGACGTGAAATCCGAGGAGAAAGAAAGAAGAGAGGCCGCCGAGGCGACCTCTCCGAAGTGGCTTCCAAGATATTATAGCTCCCGCCGGCGCAGGTGCAGCGCCGGCCCGAAGCGTTTAGTTGTTCGACGGCGGTTGAGCATCTTGCCATGCCTGACCCAATCGCTTGACCGCCGAGTGCAGCCGGCTTTTGACGGTGCCGACCGGCACCGCCAGCTCGTCGGCCGCCTCGCGGTATTTCATGCCGCGGAAGTAAACCAAACGCACGGCGGAGCGAAGTTGCTCGGGCAATGCCGCCACCGCCTGGCGTACCCATTCACTCCTCTCCCCCAGTTCCAGACCGCTCGCCGGCTCGTCCTCGCGGCCGCTTAGCACGTCCACCAGCGAGCCCAGCTCGTCGTGCTGCACGCGGTTCGGCCGATCCAGGCTTACCAGCCGGTGCCGCCGATTGCGGCGCTGGATGTCGATCGCCTGGTTCGTGGCCACCGTGTACAACCACGGCCGCACTCTGCGCTGCTCGTCAAACAGGTGGCACTTCAAGTGCACCTGCATGAATGTCGCTTGAAAGGCGTCCTCCGCTAAAACCTGATTGTTCAAAAACCGGCGCAGGTAGTTGTAGAGCTCGCGCTCGAATCGCTTGACCAACGTCTCGAATACGGCCGGGCTACCGGTGAGCCGGTACTCCAGCAGCAACTCTTCATCGGTCATGCGATCGACGTCAGTGGCCGCAATGTCCGTGGGCGAAGTGGCCAGCCTAGCGCGATCTTCCGTGTGCTCTTCTCTCATCGTTACGAACCTCTATTCAAGAGAGTTCGACGCCAAAAGGGGAAGTTTTCCCTCTTCCCCGTCGTCAGGAGTAGGAAACCGCGACCCTCGCATTATAACGGCTGCGTGTCCTTGGGTCGCCGGTTTGACGGCAGAAGGCCGGCCAAGCCTGCCATAAAGGCCGCTCGGCGCGGTGCCACCGTCCGAAATCGTATGACCGCAATTGGTATGCCAACCTGTCGGGCTGTCCAATGCTGTCAGGAAAGTGATGTCAGCGTAAACGACTTTGTAGCAACGTGTTACAATAAATGAACCCTTTGGTCTGCGGCCGCTGCGGCTTGACCAGCCGCCCGCTCCGTCTGCCATTCTTTCATTCGCCGGAGGAGACTTCTTCTTGCCAGCGTCGCCAATTCGACCAAGCTAGTGGTCAAAACTGCGACACCGACTTGCTGCGTCGATTCGCCGAGTTCCGGTGTCGCCGCGGTGGGCACCAAGTTAGATGCGCCCCGCCGGCGCACCTTGCCCGAAAAATGGCCCAATCCGAATAAATTACACCAAGAGCCTATCAGAACCGTCGGGGACTGGCTCATTTTGCGGAGTCTTCCGAGCAAAATGTGCCTGTCCCCCTCTCCGCAGACGGTTCTGGGATAGGCTCTAAAACGCCCGCGTGCCCGCCGTCCCTATTTCTCTAACTTCCGACCGCCGGGGCGAAATTATTCGCCCCCACCCCGCGAAAGGCAATCCGTTGAGCATCCCCCACGAAAGCCAAGCCCCGCCTGCCGACGACAGCAGCCCGGCCCCCGCGATTGAAGCCCAGACCGCCGAGGAACGGGCCGAGGCCCGCCGCTACGGCCGGATCCACCTGGCCCTCACGCTCGCCGACATGGCCGTCGACGCACTCTACCTTGGCCTGATGGCGTTCGTTTTCGCCCGCCCCCTCGACGCCTGGCTGCAAAGCTTCACCCCGCTGGCCGGCGAGCAATCGATGCTGCGGCTCGTGGCGCTGTTTGGCGTCGTGATCGGACTGCACATCCTCGTTTCCATGCCGCTCTCCTATTACTCCGGCTACGTCGTCGAGCACCAGTTCGGCCTCAGCCATCAGTCGCGCCGCCGCTGGTTTCGCAACTGGGCGATCAGCAACACGCTCGCGGTGCTGCTGGGCGGTGCGCTCAACCTCGGCCTGTTCTGGATCATCTGGAACACCGGCCCGTACTGGTGGCTCATCGCCGCCGCGGCCTTCTTCCTGGTGAGCGTCGTGCTGGGCCAGCTCGCGCCGGTGGTGATCGTGCCGCTGTTCTACAAGGTCGAGCGACTGGAGAACCCCGACCTGGCCGACCGCATGAAACGCCTGGCCGACGGCACCGGCCTCGCGATCGAAGGCGTCTACCGCCTCGGCCTAAGTGCGGATACGGCGAAGGCCAACGCGATGCTGGCCGGCATCGGGCGCACGCGGCGCGTGCTGATGGGCGACACGCTGCTCGATAAGTTCACGCCCGAGGAAATCGAGGTCATTTTCGCCCACGAGATCGGCCATCACGTCCACCGACACATCCCCAAGATGATCGCCGCCGGCGTGGTGATCAGCCTGGCCGGCTTCTGGCTGATCGACCGCGCGATCGTCGCCTGGGCGGGCGTCCCCACCGCCGCGGCCGCCCCCACGGCCAGCCTGCCGCTGGTGATGTTCACGCTCACCACGTTCATGCTCCTGCTGGCCCCGCTGCAAAACGCGATCAGCCGCCACTACGAACGCCAATGCGATCGCTACGCCCTGGCGCGAACCAACAACCGCGCCGCTTACCGCTCCGCCTTCACCAAGCTGGCCCGCCTCAACAAAGCCGACATGGAACCCAACCCCATCGAAGTAATCCTGCTCCACAGCCACCCGCCGATCGCCCAGCGCCTGGCCATGGCGGACGCATACGTTGAGTGGGATATGGCGGGCAAAAGAGGGTAGAAGGAACTAGCAAGTTTTAGTTGTAGCGCCGAAATAGCCCTTCCCACTTCTGATTCGCAGCCCGTAACACAGCGATCGAGTTGTTCGGGCAACCGTGCGCAAAGACAACTACCAACCCACATTCTCCGTGCCCCTTCGGATTCTTTGAGTCAGCTTTTTTACAATAGGAAAGTAGTCGCGTCTTCTCACTCGTCGTAAAGTGACGACAATCGTCGGAAAATATGTTATCCGAATGAATCAGATAGTGCTGCGGCACCACCTCGAGATCAATTTCATCCCTTATTCGTTCCAATCCGTCACAATACGCTGCAACAACTACGAGGTAAACGCGCCCTATATCAGCCAAGAGCTCACCATATTGGGCGTCCCATGCATCACAGACCTGCCCGCCTGATCCAACGAAATCGTCCACGAGCACCACCGTATCTTCATTTCCCAGTCCACTTCGCAGAATGTCACTACGGTGAATAAAAAGCTCGTTATACCGTTTGCTCGCAAGGTTATTCGCTTGGCGAAACTTATGGAGCATCGAGTCGCCACTTTCCCCCGCACTAGCAGAATAAGCGACGAAGCGCCATTTACCGACTCGACGCTTTTGCGTTACATCCCAACCGTCCAAACCCCTTAACACCGACCGAAACGCAGCGGAAATCTGATCGTGCGAGTAAAACTCAACACAGTCGAGGATGCGTGCCGCTAGTGCCTCATCGCGATCATCGTCATTGAATTGTCTGATCCAGTCCCGAATTCTTTCCTCGGGAATACTATGACGGTAATTCGCGAACTCAGTGACCCACGTCCTAATCCTTCGTAGGTCAATCGCTGCGTCGCGGTCTCTTGGGGCTTTCATTAGCGAATCCTCAGGCCGGCTGCGCGCATTTTCCTTTTTATTACTATGAGTAGCGTTTGCAGCGCGGACCACATATCCGACTCACCAATGCAACTTTTTACATCGAGCGATTCCAATTGAGAAGCCAATGATTCGATACCTTTAGTTATCTTTTTCGCCTCGGCGACAGCAGACGCCGACTCGATGGCCAAAAAATCGATCGGAATGTCCGCGTCATTACTAAATCGGCGCAATCGCGCGCTAATGACGCGCTCCTTTCCTGCTTTACGGGCATTATTTATGTGTTGCTTAACGACACGAAAATCAGTCACCGCCTTAAGTTTCTTGGCTTGATAGCGATTCAACATTGCTTTTGTAAATGCATCCTTCCTGTACCATTCAAAACCGTTTACGAATCGATCATTGCGAACAGCGTATAGTTCGATAAAGAAGTCAGCCTTCACTCTTAGAGTTGGATCGGGGTCAAGCATTAAGTCTT
>CAZHIV010000387.1:0-3566 GCA_964532675.1 uncultured Planctomycetaceae bacterium | reverse complement strand
GGGTACAGCAAGATCTGCCAGATGCTAAGCGTGAAGCCCTCGACGCGCGGCAGCGCATACGCCATCAGTACGCCGGCGACGACGAAATTCGCCAGCGACGACCATTCGATCCGCCGCAGCGAGATCAAGAACTGTGTGTCGATCGGCTTCAGCAGCGCGAAATCCAACCCGCCCGTGCGAATCAGTTCGCTGAATTCGTCGGCATTGGTCATGAAAAACATCTGCACCATGCTGTTGATCAGCATCGAGGTGGCGATGAACACGAAGAACTGGTGCTTGTCCCAGGCGCCACCGGCGGTGCCGTCGGCGCCGATCTGGTCTGTGTATTCGAAGATCAAGAGGTAGAAGCCGACGTTCATCAGCACCCAGCCGAGGGAGGAGATCGTTTCGATCGTGAAGTTGGCCGGGAACAGCATGTCCCGCACCAGGCTGTTGCGAGCGAAGGTGAGGAACACGCGGAAGTATGAGGGGTGCGGCGACATGCGATGCAGGATGTTTGATGTGAGATGTTAGATAGCAGATGTCAGAATGCGACTGCCAGAGACCGATTCGTCTCTGCCATCATCAATCTTACATCTTACATCGAACATTTCCTCAGCCTCCAAAACCGCTGTAGCGTTTGACGCCGCGCCAATAGGTGTAGCGGCAGGCAGCGATGAAGAACAGCACCCAGGCCGCCTGGATGGAAAGGCCGATCCACAAGTCGGGGCCGGTAATTTTCTGCAGGAACACCGCGGCCGGGAAGTAAGCCAGGTATTGCAAAGGGATGATTTGCACAACCGTTTCCCAGGGTTCCGGCAGCATATCGAGCGGGAACATGTGGCCGGAGAAAAAGAAATTGAACAGCATGTATACGAACAGCAGCGAGCTGACTTCCAGAAACCAGAAGCCGATCATCCCAATGGTCGCTTCCAGGAAGAACCCCAGCAGGAAGGCGAATACGAGCGACGCGATGTACGCGAGCATCACGTCGGGCGGCGGCCAGCCGGAAAAGTAGCCCCGGCAGAGGTAAAACACCAACGCGAACGGCACCAGGGCGACGCCGTAGTACACGAGCTTGTGCGCCAGGCGCATGAGGAGCAAAAAGCCGATGAGATCGACTGGCTGAATGAGGTATTTCTTGATTTCGCCGTTGCGGATTTGGAGGCCGATGCCGCTGGCCAGGCCCGGCATGCTGGAAAAGGCCCGGCTGATCATCGTCAGCAGATAGTAGGCGACGAAATCGTGGTAGCCGTAGCCGGCGATTTGAGGAGGCTGCCCGCCCGCTGAAGCGGACTCGCCGGCGGCGCGCATGCCTTCGAAGACGGCGCCCCACAGAAAAATCTGCGTGACGATGGGCAGGAAACGGGCCAGCGTGCCCAGCCAGAAGTCGCCCCGGTACACGAGCCGCTCTTCGAGGCAAATGCGAAGGATCGTCCACCAGGTTTGAGCGCGGGCGAGCATCTGAATAAAGCCGCGACCGTTGGCCGCGCGGCTATTGGCCGCGTCGCAGGCGACGCGCGACTCCAATCGCCACACACGAAATAACTAACAGCACCGCGCTGCTCGGCTCGGGCACCATGGTAATCGCCGGCGCCGCACCACCCAATGCCGACTTGCCGAAGTTCGTCCGCCACACGGTATAATCCGAGTTCCTGACGGTGCCCGGCGTCGCGTCGTTGGGCATCGTGACGTTCTGATTGAGCAGCTTTCGCCAGATCGTATAGTCGGCTGCGTCGACAAAGCCGTTGTCGTTGTAATCGCCGTAGAGGGGCGGCGGCGGAACGACGCTCCAGCCGATGTCCTTCATCGCGGCCGCATCCAGCGCGGTGAAGAGTTTGCGCGTGCCGCTGGTCAAGTCGGGGTCCATGGCGGCCTCTTGCGGCGTGGAGGTGCCGTAGACGAAGCTGCTCGTGCCCGGTTCCCAATGCGAATAATCCGGGTCTTGCGGTGTTCCGGTGGCTAGCGGCACAGGCCCGCCGTATTCGGAAGTCGCAAAACTGCCGTAGAACGCCGGGCCGCTCACCCAACTCTCCCAGGCGGTTTGGACGCTTGCGCTCTGCTCTCCGAAACCGAGTGCGTGGGCCAACTCATGCACGGCGACGGAGAACAAGTCCGTCGTGCCGGGAGTAGGCGAACTGGTCAGGTCGAAGTGCCAGGTGCGAGCGCTGGTGTCGAAGGCGATCGATCCGCCCCACCGGGCAAAGCCGCTTGTTTCGCCGCGCGTTTCCACGGCGTCGACAAAATTGTCGTGGATCGCGTCAATTTGGTTTATGTCCGAGGCGGTGAATTGATTGGTGCCGGTTATATTCTGTGCCCAACCGGTCGTGCCAGGGCTGCCGGCGCCGGCCGTGATGCCGGGCATCGAGCGGGTCGCCGCGTAGACGACGTATTGATCGGCGCCGATGTTCCCGTTGTCGACCGTTGTGAACGCGCCCGTCCGCGGGTTGGAGAAGCCTCGTTGCCAGCTCCAGACTACCGTGCCGGTGGAATTGGGATACGTGCTGTGATAAGGAGCCGGAATGGTGATCGGCGAAAACGTGTCGGTGAGGATGGAGCTGAAGTAGTCGCCCGCGGCCTCCAGCGACGTGCGTGCAGGCGAGCCGGCTGCGAAGAAGCCGGCCGTGTCGTACGAGAAATCGAACTGGATGTTGATCGCCGCCGCCGGGGCGGCCGGCAGGCACCACGCCGCCCACGCCAGAATCCATTGCCATCGACGCCGGTGCTGCTTCATCGCCTGCCTGTCCCGTATTTCCGGGCTCCGTTTGCCGGATCGCTCGCTGACATTGTTTCACTTTAACAGCTTGGCGCACGGCTGGCCAGCGCTCGACAACGAGCGGCTAACACTTAAAATGACGGGCTCGGGCACGGTCGCACTATTAATTCTTCAGGAAGGCAGCCAAACGCCATGAGCATGATTGTTGACATACACGCACGGCAGATTCTCGATAGCCGGGGCAACCCCACCGTCGAGGTCGACGTAACGCTCGACGACAACACGGTCGGCACGGCCGCCGTGCCCAGCGGCGCCAGCACCGGCGTCCACGAGGCCTGGGAGCTCCGCGACGGCGACAAAACGACCTATCTGGGCAAGGGCGTGCAGCAGGCGGTCGAGAACGTCAACGAGAAAATCGCCAGCGAGCTGGTCGGCATGGAAGCGCTTAACCAGATCGCGATCGACGAGCGAATGATCGAGCTCGACGGCACGCCGAACAAGAAGAGCCTCGGCGCGAACGCCATCCTCGGCGTGTCGCTGGCGACGGCGCACGCGGCGGCCCGCTATTGCGAGCTGCCGCTGTACCGCTACGTGGGCGGCGCCAACGCCCGGCTGCTGCCGGCGCCGATGATGAACATCGTCAACGGCGGCCAGCACGCCGACAACGCGGTCGACGTGCAGGAGTTCATGGTCATGCCGCTGGGTTTCGAGCGATTCGGCGACGCCCTGCGCTGCGGCTGCGAGATCTTCCCTCACCTGAAGAGCGTGCTGAAAGCGAACAAGCTCAACACGGCGGTCGGCGATGAAGGCGGCTTCGCGCCCGATTTGCCCAACAACGCGGCGGCCATCGATCTGATCCTCGAAGCGACCG
>CAZHIV010000386.1:0-5162 GCA_964532675.1 uncultured Planctomycetaceae bacterium | reverse complement strand
GCCCGAGCCCACGCGGAGCGGGAACAGAAGATCGCCGAGATTGTCGACGCCGACGAGGTCGTGGCCGAGCACCGCAAGCGGATCGCACAGTTGGAGCGCGAGATGGAGGGAAAGCTGCGTGCCGCCGAGCTGGAGCTCTCTGTGGAGCGGGCCAAGATCGCCCGGCAGAAGTCCGAGCTGGAAGGCCTGCGGGCCGATTTCGAATCGCAGCGCAACAACAATTATCCCAACGGCGACGCCCCGGTGCCCGGCGCGCCCCGCCGCCGCTGGCTCTCGAAGCTCGGCCTCAGCGGGGAAGATCCGTAGGACGGGGATTGGGCCCTGTAGGGAACGGCCTCTGTGCCGTTCCGCCCGTAACGCACAGGCACGGAACGCCGCGGAGGGCGTCCCCTACAGGAAGTCGAGGCGAATTCCTACTGCACGGTTTCGCCAGTCAGGTGATAGATGGCCAGGTGGTTTCCATCCGGGCCGCGGAACTCGCGGATGTCGAAGGTGCCTTCGACGGCCACGGGGCGGATCGAGAACTCGGCCGTCTTTCCCGGCTCCATTTCCACCAGGATGCAGTCGTAGAGCGCCGCGCCGGGCCCGAAGCAGCATTCCTGGTTGTCGCGCACGAGCACGAACTGCTTGATGCCCCGCTTTTGCGGCGTCGGCAGGATGAAGCCGCGAATGCGAATCCGCTGGCCGGCCAGGGCTTCGATCGAGTCGGGCAGCATGTCGCGCTCGAACGGCTCGCCGGGCTCGATTTCGAAGCGAATGTCGTCGAAGGTTCTGTCGTAGGGCCGATCGCCGGCGCGGGCCAGGGCGACGGTCTTTGCTCCGGGCTGCAACTTCGGCCGAGGCGGCTCGGTGGCGTCCTTCGCGGGGGCTTGGTCGTCGAGGTTGGAAGGCGTGGCGCTCGACGGCTCGGCGGCCGCGGGATTCGGCGAGGCGCTGCTTTGGCCCGAATTGCACCCGGCCCAGGTGGCCGCCGCGGCTGCCAGCAACGCGGCTGCCAGAATCGAAGACCGGCAAGGTCGGCCGAGGAGCATGAGAATTGCGCGTGGGTGGGTGCGGGCGCGTTACTTGGCGTAATTCGCCTTAAGGGAGAACACGGGCGCGAGGCGGCCGATTTTGGCGTTCTGCGGCTCGACGGAGAGGACCCCGCCCATGTTGAAGATTCGTTTCGAATAGTCCACGGATCGCGAGCCGGTCATGTCTACCAGGATCTGGTCGTAGTATTTGACACTTGAGATGTCGCCAAAGCAGCATTGGTTATCGTCGCGCACCAGCAGAAACTGGCGGATGCCGCGGGAGACCGAAACCGAATCGGGGCGAATGTATCCCTTGATGAACACCTTCTGGCCGTCGAGCGCGGCGATCTCGGGCGGCACCAGCATGCCGCTGCGCTCCTGGATTGTATCGGGCTTCATGGCGTTGAACGAAATCCGCGTGTAGCCCTCCGGCACCTCGGTGGCGTAGACGTACCCGCCGTAACCGGCGCCGACCACCAGGCTCGCGAACGAAAGCGCGAAGCCGAGCACAGCCATCGGGCGGCCGGTATACCGTTCCGACTCCCGGCGGATGCGCGCCATCGACCACAGGCAAATACTCAGTGGGGCCGCGTTGAGCAGCGAGACGCCGATGCAGGTTTCGGCCGAGTTGCCGGCGGACACGAGCGTAAACACGGCGCTGAACACGGCCAGCACCAGGCCGATGATCGCCCCGGTGTGGACCGCGCGGTATTGAAGCGTCTCTTCCGTTATCGCGGCCGAATCGTAATCCAGTGTCGCCGTGCTCATAGATACTCTGTCTTTTTAGGATTAATTCATGCGGTTTGGCGGGGGGCTAAACCGCAAGCGGGGTTTGCGCCCCTCCAAGTCGTTATCAATTTTCTCTACACCGCGCCGGCGCGGAGGATTAGCCAATACACGCCCATCAATAGCACGGCGGCCGCCAAGGGCACGCCGACGACCAGCAGGCGATTCAGCTCGGCCGGCGCGGCTCCCGCTGTCGGAGCGGCCGGCGTTTTCTTGGCGCTGACCTGGGCCGAGGGGGCCGGCGGCTGGCCGGGCCGTTCGTACGCTGCCGGGTCGGGAATGTCGGCCGCGTCTAAATCATCGCCCACGGAGGCAGTCAGCCCCGGCTTCTCGTCCGCCGCGTCCTCGACGGGCCGCGCCGCGTTGCTGTCGTCGCCGCCGGCGCGTGCGCGTCCCAGGGCGCCGAAGGCCATCAAGCTGCGGGCCTGCTCGACCGTTTTGGGGTCGAGCCGCTCGAGCTCGGCCAAAGCGTCCGCGGCCCGCGGTCCCACGTCGCCGGGCTGCTCGCTGGCGACGGTGAGATAGGTCACGATGGGCTGGCGCACGTAGCCGTCGTTGTCGGCCGATTTGAACATTTCCACGAGCCGATCGAGCACCGACCAATCGTCCCATCGCGACAAGTCGAGGATCACCTGGTCGGCGAAATCGGGATTATCCAAGAGCAGGCGCATCGAGGCGAGCAGCCGCTCGCGGGGGAGCACGTTCGTCTCGTCGCCGTGAAAGCGCATCGCCATGATTGTCGAGTAAACGTGGGTGTATTCCGTTTCGGGATTGGTCAGGAAGCGTTCGTCGATGAGTTCCAGCCCGTCCGCGCCGCGAAGCGTCAGGTAGCACGCCACGAGCGCGTCGAGCCCCAGCTTCTTGCGGCGCTCGTCCTGCTGCACGACTTCGTTCCACATCGGCAGGCCGACGGGGCCGCCCATCGTCAGGCCGCTGCCCACCAGCGGCTGTAGATAGGGCTCGATGGCGTCGAAATCCGAGAGGATCATCGCCTCCAGCAAGGGCAGGTCGTCGTTGCCGCCGCACACGCCGAGCATTGTGAAATACAGCCGCCGCCGGCTGGGACTGATCTCCAGGTCGGCGATCCATTTCACGAGCTGGTCGTGATGCATTCGCGGGCCGAGAGCCTGCACGTCGGCATAGGGGGCACGGGCGAATTCATCGTACGCATCCTGGGCGAGCAGCGGCTCGGGGTGCTCGAAGTACTCCTGAAAAAACGCCAGCCGATCGGCGCCCGACGCGGGGACGCCCGACAGCTGGCGCACGTAATCGACGGCCTCGGGCGAGAGGGGCAGCGGCGTGGTCCAATCGAGCCCATCGAGGCCCAGTCCCATGATGAGGAAGATTCGCTCACGGTCCGCGTCGCCGAAGTACACCGCCTTGAGCTCTTTCTCTCCCTCCAGCCTTTCCTGGCCCCGCAGCACTTCGATGATCTCGAAGGTGGCCATGCCGCTGTCGGGATCGGTCGACGCGGGGCCCTCGACCCGGTCCGAGTCGGGCGGCGCTTCGGCGATCAGCTTCGCCAAAACGACGGCGTCGGCGGCCTCCGTTTCCTCGCTGAGCGTTTGCGATTCGACCGCGCAAAACGGGCAGGCCGCGGCGAGCGCGGCGCCGAGAAGGACGATCGCCAGTGCCGCGAGGCGGTTGGTAAGCAGGTGCAGATTCATGTTTCCATTCTACCCTGCCGGCGTCCGCGAGGACACGCGGCTCCGACCAGGCTGTAGTTCAGGCTGTGCCTGACGTTTTTTCACGTCCGACCAGGTTGCCAGCGGTGTCAGGCACAGCCCGACCTACCGGCTGCCGGCCAGCGCCTTGGCGACGTCGGTGCGATAGGCCGCCATCGCCGGCAATAGTCCCACCAGCGACGCCAAAAGGACCAGCCCCGGTATCAGCACGAGCTCCTGCCAATCGAATTCGAACAGGCCGAGCGAGATGCCCGTTTTCTCGACGACGTACGGGCTGGCCAGGCCGATGATTCCGTGCCCGAGGAGCATTCCGATCGCTCCGCCGCCCAGCGCGAGCAAAATCGACTCGACGAGGACGATCGCCATCACGGCCCCGCGGCTGGCGCCGAGGGCCCGCATCACCGCGATGTCGTGGCTCCGCTCGCTCATCGAGTTGTAGATGCTCACCAGGATGCTGATGCCGGCGACGACGACGATCAAAGTCGTCAACACCAGGAGCACGATCCGCAGGGGGCCGACGATGCGGTCGAGCAGCGTGGCGACTTCGCGGGCCGGGGCCACGACCTGCGCGACCGGATCATTTGCCCTGTTGATTGCCGCCTCCAGCACGGTGGGGCCGAGCGGGCTGTTGCACAAGACGAGGATCGAGGTCACCTCGCGCTGCTCGATCGGCAAGGGCTCCTGGGCATGCTGGTCGCGGTGGCCGGCGTCGTTGCCCACTTGCGCCGTGGCAGCTTCCTGTTCACCTTCGTGCGCATCGTCGCCGTGCTCCTCGTCGTGCGACGAGGCGTGGCCTTCGAGCAGATAAAAACCCTCGATGTTGATGAACACGGCCCGGTCGTTGGCCGTGCCGGTGGGCTTCACGATGCCGACGACCTCGAAGCCGCCGTGCTTGTGTCCGTCCGGGCCGAGTCCGTGCGTGGGAAAAACTTCGTCGCCCACTTCCAGGCCCGCTTGGGCGGCGACGACGGACCCGACGACGGCTTCAAAGAAGTTCTCCGCTTTGAAGTTCCGCCCGCCCGGCTCGAACTCGTAGTTCAGCGGCGTGCCCTCGCGGTCGGTGCCGTACTGGAGTTTGTCGAACAGGTCAGGCGTGGTGCCGACGACGCGGAAGAGCGTTCTGTCGGGCGCCTCGTAGCTGTCGCCCAGGCAGAGCGGGACGGCGAGTTCGGTGACGTCGGAGAATTCGCCGCCGGGCAGGAACTTCTGGTAATAGGTATAGGGAATCGGATAAAGCGGCTGGCCGACGTGGTACACCGTGCTGAGGACCAACTGCAGCGACCCGCCCTTGCCGCCAACAATGACGTGATAGCCCTGGGCGTTCTGCTCGAACTGCCGCACCGTCACGCCGTAGATGACGATCACGGCGATCATCACCGCGACGCCCAGCGCCATCGACAGCGCGGTCAGCGACGAGGCCAGGGCCCGCTGTTCCACGTTTCGCCAGGCTATCTTCCAAAACGACATAGTTTTTTAAATCGGTAGGGAACGCCCTCCGCGGCGTTCCGTGTTGTCCTAGCCGACGGAACGGCACTGAGGCCGTTCCCAACAGCACAGCGGCTCACGCCACGGCGGCAACGACGCGATTCAACTCCTCCAAATGCTCCACGCGGTCGAATTGCCGGGCGACTTCGTCCGAGTGCGTCACCAGCAGCATCGCCACGTCCTCGGCCCGGCA
>CAZHIV010000385.1:0-3248 GCA_964532675.1 uncultured Planctomycetaceae bacterium | reverse complement strand
GCCGTCCAAGTGGCGGGCGAGGCCGTTTTCGGCGGCCCAGCCGCAGATTTCCACGACCGCATCGTACGGTTGAACCCGGCCCGCGCCGCGGTTGTGCGTATTCTCCAGGCACACCAGCCGGGTGCGCACGGCATGGTCGTTGTTGACGGGCCGGATGCGGTCGATGAGCTGCTCGACGCGCAGCACACCATGCTCGCCTTCGACCGGCTGGGCGGCGACGCCGAACAGCTGCGCGTAGGCGGCTTGTTCGTAGCATAGGATGTGGCAGTTCGTCTCGCACAGGAATTCATCGCCCGGCCCGCAGTGCACCCGCACGCCGAGCTGGTTACCCATCGTGCCGGAGGGAACGTACAGCGCCGCCTCCTTGCCGAGCATTTCGGCAACGCGCGCTTCCAGCCGGCGGACGGTGGGGTCTTCGCCGAACACGTCGTCGCCGACTTCGGCCTCCGCCATGGCGGCGCGCATGCCGGGCGACGGGCGGGTCACGGTATCGCTGCGAAGATCGATGGGTAGTTGCATCTCGGCTTTACGTTTCCGGTGTTTGCGGCCAGAATGATGACGCGGATGCATTATCGCCGGTTGTCAAACGACGAACAATCCTCGTTCCGGTGAGTAAGTGAGTACGTGAGTAAGCGAGTCGGTGAGTAAGAGCCCGATTTACTCGGTCCCTACTCACTTACTCACCGACTCACTTACTCACCCACTCACGAGCTCCCATGCCCTTGGAAATCCAGCGAATCGACGCGCGGCAGCCGGATGGCCAGGCGGCGATTGCCGAGCTGCGCGCGAAGCTCTCGCCGGGGGGAAACGTCGTCAGCGAGGCCGGGCGGCAGAAGACGCTCGAGGTCTTCGGCACGGCCATGTCGCCTACTGAGGTCGTCGAGCGGATTTGCTCGGACGTGCGCCACCAGGGGCTGGAAGCCGTGCTGCGGTACACGGCGCAGCTCGATAGCGCGCAGCTTTCGGCCGGCACGCTCCGCGTCTCGCCCGACGAGCTGGCGTCGGCCCATGCCCACGCCGCGCCGGCGTTTCTGGAAACCATTCGCCGCATTCGCGACAGTATCCTGCGGTTTCAAACGGCGATCGTCCACCGCGACGTGCAGGTCGACTCCGCGCACGGCGGTTGGCTGCGGCAGCGTTTCCTGCCTTTGGAGCGAGTCGGCATTTGCGTGCCCGGCGGCGCGGCGGCGTACCCATCGACAGTGTTGATGACGGCCGTGCCGGCGCAGGCCGCCGGCGTAAGTCAGATCGTCGTCGTTTCGCCGCCCACGCCCAACGGTGCGTACCACCCGGACGTGCTGGCCACTTGCCACGAGCTGGGCGTCAGCGAGGTGTACCGCATGGGTGGCGCCCAGGCGATCGCCGCGCTGGCGTTCGGGCTGGAGGGCCTGGTCAACGGCCCGCTCGTGAAGGTCGACAAGATCGTCGGACCGGGGAACCAGTTCGTCGCGCTGGCGAAGAAGTACGTCTACGGCGACGTGGATATCGACTCGATCGCCGGGCCGAGCGAGGTGATCGTGCTCGCTGACGACTCGACGCGGGCCGATTTCGCCGCGGCCGACATGATCGCCCAGGCCGAACATGCGCCCGGCTCGAGTGTCCTCATCACGTGGAGCGAAGCGATGCTCCAGGCCGTGGCGGCCGAGTTGGAGACGCAACTGGCCACCGCCCAGCGCGGCGACATGGCCCGGCAGTCGCTTGAATCGTTCGGGGCGCTGATCCTGGTCGCCGGCCGCGACGAAGCGGCCCAGCTGGCCAACCTGCTGGCGACCGAGCACCTGCACATCGAGTGCGCGGAGCCGGAAGAGATGCTGGGCAGAATCCGCAACGCCGGCGCGGTGTTTATCGGCCCCTACAGCCCGGTGGCGCTGGGCGATTACGTGGCTGGCCCGTCGCACGTGCTGCCGACCGGCGCGACGGCCCGCTTCGCCAGCGGCCTGTCGGCCAACGACTTTCTGCGCTCGCATAGCGTGATTCATTTCACGCAGGAAGGATTGTCCGAGGCGGCCGACGATGCGATCCGGATGGCGGAGCGGGAAGGGCTGATGGCCCATGCGGCGAGCGTGGCAATGCGACGCGGCGTTCAGCAATAATAATGAGGAGAATGCAAAATGCAAAATGGTTAGGGCGACTGCGTTTCGCATTTTGCATTGAACATTTTGCACTTGTCATTTTGCTTTTTCTGAACTGCACTCCATTCGATTAGCGACAATGCCCCAAGTTCGTCCCAACATTGCTGAGATGAAAGGCTACGTCCCCGGCGAGCAGCCGCAGGCGGAAGGTCCGCTCGCAGGCAAGAAGTTCATCAAGCTGAACACGAACGAGAATCCGTACCAGTGTTCGCCGAAGGTGAAGGCGGCGATCGGGCGGGTCGTGCAGCAGGGCTTGCAGAAGTATCCCGACCCGCTGGCCACGGCGTTTCGCATCCGCGCCGCCGAGCTGCTCGGCGTCGAGCCGGATTGGATCCTCTGCGGCAACGGCAGCGACGACATTCTCACGATCGTCACCCGCACGTTCGTCGGCACGAGCGACATGGTCCGCTTCGCCAACCCCAGCTATTTGCTGTACCGCACGCTGGCCGAGATTCAGGGGGCCGCCTGCGACATCATCAATTACAACCCGGATTGGTCGCTGCCGGCGGAATTCGCCGCGCCGAACGACTGGATTCGCCTGGCGTACCTGGCGAACCCGAACAGCCCGTCGGGCACGATGGTGCCGCCCGATGCGGTGGCCGAGCTAGCCGGCGCCCTGCCCTGCCCGCTGCTGGTGGACGAAGCGTACGTCGACTTCGCCGAGACGCATTGCGCGTCGCTGGTGGCCGAGAACGAAAAGATCATGGTCGCCCGCACGCTGAGCAAGTCGTACGCGCTGGCCGGGCTGCGGTTCGGTTACCTCGTGGCGCAGCCGCAGGTCGTCCATCAGCTTCGCAAAGTGAAGGACTCGTACAACTGCGATGCGCTGTCGATCGCCGGGGCCACCGCGGCGATCGATGACCGGCAGTGGCTTACGGAGACGCGCGGCCAGATCCTCGCCACCCGCGAGCGAATGACGGCGGCCCTGCAAGAAATGGGCTTTGCCGCGGTCGATTCGCAGGCGAACTTCGTCTGGTCGCCGCACCCGAGCGCGCCGCTGGAGCCAATCTACCAGCAACTCAAGCAGGCTGGCGTTCTGGTGCGGTACATGAGCTTCCCCGATTGGGGCGACGGCCTGCGGATCAGCGTCGGCACCGACGAGCAGGCGGATGCCTG
>CAZHIV010000384.1:0-11752 GCA_964532675.1 uncultured Planctomycetaceae bacterium | reverse complement strand
GCATCCGCCGGCGAGCGCTACGTGCAGCTACGGCCGGACGGCCATTTCAACGAACGAGCCTAGCAGAAGCGGCGGCCAATTGCAGCAACTATTTTTGGCCGCGCGGGAGTGGCCAAGAATGAGGGATTGACAGGACGCGAAGACGCAAGCGGAGGTTATAGTCGGCGGCCAGCGTAGAGTTTGACCGGCGAGCCCGCGGCGATGATCGCGTGGGCGGGTGGCACCGCCAGGTATTCTGCGAGGGGCGTGTGGTACGTAGCGGCGAGGTCGCAGTCCCAGGCGACGTTGTCGGCGGGGGCGACTTGCCAGGGGTCGTGGGCGACGCGGTACTCGCGCGTGGTGCCGCCCGGCGCCCGCACGTAGCCCCAGTAGTGCTCGACGAGGAATTCTTCGAGCGAGCCCGGCGGCGGAAGCTGCAGCGGGGCGGCCACGCGGGCGGCCAGGCGGTTCCAGCGGTGCTTGGGTTTGGCAGCGCTGGGCGACGAACCCTCCCCTGCCCCCTCCCTATTAGGGACGGGAAGTTTTGTGCGCCACGCGTACTCGACGGTGTCGCCGGTGCTCAACTGGGCCCCTGCCATGCGGATATCGCTCCGCATCCGGCGGGTGATGTAATTCTCGTGGTAGAGCCAGTTGGCGGTTAGCGAGACGGCGCGGCGCGGCACGATCTCGCGCACGAACGCCACGCCGCGGCGCGTCTCGCCGTCCACCGTGCGGCGGACGTAGTAGCGGAGGTTGATCTCTGGAAAACGCGTGTGGCCGGGGATCGGCACGCCCAGCAGCCGCACGGTATCGAACCGGAAGCCGACGATGCTGATGTAGGCCCTGCCGTCGTGAAGGTCGGGCTCGGTGCCGGCCGGCGCGAACGGCGCCACCGCGTCGGGCGGAACGACGAAATTGAGCAGCAACAGGTGGCTCCAGTGAGCAGTGAGCAGCGGACGATCGGGCATGGTAGCTCTTGTTTCACGACGCCCATCGCGGACTTTGGGCATGCCGCCGGCGGCCGATCCTCGTGGGGCTCGGTTGACGCCGCGGGGGGTTCGACGCGATACTCGGAAGGGTATCGAGAAACCAACTGTTACGGAAGGATAAGCGGCCATGGCACGCGACGAGCACGACGATTTGTACGACGAGGATTTCGACTTCGTCGACGACGAGGAGGACGAAGGCGAAGCCGAAGAGGAGGCCGCCGCCTCGGACGAAGACGGCAGCCAGCTCGACGAGCCCGCCGACGACGATAGCGAGGAAGCGGTCGACGAGTACGGCCGTCCGGAGCCCGCGGCCAACTACGTGGTCCACGTCTACGAGCACAAGCAGCTCAAGCGCACGATCGACCGGCCCTTCACGCCGGAGGACGCCGAGTTGTTCGCCACCGAGTTCAACCGCACCGCGAAGTTGTACCATCGGGTGGCCGTGGCGGGGAAGAACGATACGCAACCGAAGAAGACGCTGGATTAATGCCTGAATGACGAATGGCGAATGTCGAATGACGAACTTCGGAAACTTTGAGAAGCTGGTTCGATCGGTTTCGGTTTTTCTATTAGCCGTTCTCTGGTGCGCCGTTGCGGCGGCCGAATTGCCGGACGTAATTCGTGTCGTTACGTACAACATCCATCACGGTGAGGGGATGGATGGCCGGTTCGATTTGGAGCGGATTGCCAAGGTGTTGCTGGCGGTGGAGCCCGATCTCGTCGCCCTGCAGGAGGTCGACCAGGGCACGCGGCGGGCCGGCGGGGTGGACCAGCCGGCGGAGCTCGCACGGCTGACCGGCATGGAGGTCGTCTTCGGCCGGAACATCGATTTCGACGGCGGCGGATACGGCACGGCCGTGCTGACAAAGCTGCCGATCCGATCGCACGAGAGCGTGAAGCTGAAATCGTTCTATCCCCCCACGGCGACGAACGCAGAGCAGCGCGGCGTGCAGGTCGTCGAGCTCGGGAAAAAGGACGGGCCGGGGCTGCTGTTCCTGAACACGCACCTCGACTATCGGCCGCCCGATGATGAGCGGATGGCCTCGGCGGCGACGATCAACGAGTTAATCTTGAAACGCGAAAATGAGTTGGCGATCCTGGCCGGAGATTTCAACGCGCAACCCCAGAGCCAGGTGATCGCGGAGTTCGCGAAACAGTGGAAGATCGCGGGGTGGGGTACGGGGGTGGTGAGCGCTAGGCTAAAAGGGAATCGCGCTGCTGCGAGAGATGGTCTTATGCTGTTCACCTATCCGGCGGAAGAGCCAGAAAAGTGGATCGACTACGTGATGTGCCGGCCGGCGGACCACTGGAAAATTGTGGAGGTCCGTGTGCTCGAGGAGCCGGTGGCGTCCGATCATCGCCCGGTGCTGGCCGTGCTGCGGCGAAAGCAATGAGGGTTTTCGATAGTCCCGTTGCGATTTCTATCGTATCATTAAGCAATGCCAACTGTCTTGCGCAGCGGACCGTATCGGTTTTTCTTCTACGCTGGTGACCGAGACGAGCCGCCGCACGTGCACGTGGAACGGGATGATTGCGAAGCGAAGTACTGGCTAGATCCAGCTAGGCTGCAATGGAGCTCTGGATTTTCGGCCAAAGAGATAAACAAGATCGAGAGAATATTACTCGACCAACAGCAATACCTATTGGAACAGTGGAATGAGTTCTTCAACGGTTGACCATCAAATCGCGACAGCTTCGAATGTTCGGGCTAGTGACGATACGTTAACCGTCGAGCTATCGGATGGCCGCGTTCTCTCCGTGCCACTCGCATGGTATCCGCGGTTATCGCATGGCACCGCAGAAGAGCGCAACCACTGGCGGCTTATCGGCGGGGGCCACGGTATTCACTGGCCCGACCTTGATGAGGACATCAGCGTCGATGGATTGTTAGCCGGTAAGCGATCTGCCGAAAGCCAGACTTCCTTCAAAAAGTGGCTTGACGTACGTGCCGCTGACGGCAAGTCGGCTCAAAACAGCGGCTGAATGTTCTTCAGGCGCGCCTCGGTTTCTTCCATGAGGGCGTCTTCGGCCGCTTCGTCGGCGGCTTCGTAGGTGGCGCTGAACCGGAGGAACGCGCCCGCATCATCCCAGGGGACGGTGCAGATCGACTGTTCCGTGATGAGGTATTGGCTTACGGCCTCGGCGTTTTCGAAATCGATGCGCTCGCCGTTCGGGCCGCCGTTGGCAAATGCCCGCGGGGCAGGGGCGTAGAGGAAGTAGGTGCCGCCGGGCATAGCGCACTGGAAGCCGCAGCGGCCGAGCGTGGCGACGAGTTTCTCCAGGCGGCGCTGGTACTTGTCGCGGGTGCGGCGGGGGATGGCGGGGTCATCGAGGCCGGCGATGGCCGCCTTCTGGATCGCGATGAATTGGCCGGAGTCGAAGTTGTCCTTCACGTTGCCATAGGCGCTGATGATCGAAGCGTGGCCCGAGACCCAGCCGATCCGCCAGCCGATCATGTCGAACGCCTTCGACATCGAATGAACCTCGACGCCCACGTCCCGTGCGCCGGGGATGGCGAGGAAGCTGTTCGGCGGACGGTCGAAACTGAGGATGCCGTGGGCGGCGTCCTGGACGATGACGATCTCGTGCTCTTTGGCGAACGCGATCGCTCGCTCGTAAAACTCCGGCGGGGCCGTGCGGCCGGTGGGGCTGTTCGGGTAGCAGAGCACTAGCAGCTTGGCCTTATGGCGCACGTCGGCGGGGATGCTCTCCAGCTCGGGCAGGAAGTCGTTCTCGGCAGTCAGCGGCAGCTTGTACACGACGCCGCCGTAGAACGCCGTGTGCGTGCCGGCGATGGGGTAGCCGGGCACGGTCATCAGCGTCACGTCGCCAGGGTTGATGAAGCAGGCCGGCAACATCGCCAAGGCGTTTTTGGAGCCGATGCAGGGGTTGATTTCGGTGGCCGGGTCGAGGGCAACGGCGAACTCGCGCTGCATGAAGCGGGCCGCCGCCTCGCGGAAGGCGGGGATGCCGTTGTCGGCGTAACCGCGGGTCTCGGGCTTGTGGATCTCCTCGGCCATGCGGCGGCGGACCACCTCGGGGGCCATCTCGTCGTTCTCGCCGATGCCGAAATCGAGCAGCTTCCGCTCCGGATGATCGGCCAGCGCCTTGCGCTTGGCCCGCTTGATCTTCTCGAACTTGTAGATCGCTGTGCCCTTGCCGTAACCGGCGCCGCCGATCCGCTCGGCGAATTGCGATTGAAAATAGGGATCGGACATGAGGATAAGGATACAGGATGCGGGATGCCGCGTGCAGGGGCGCGATGGCGCGATTTAGCGTCGGCGGCTACGCCGAATACCGTACGGAAATGGCGAAGGTTCTGGACCGTAATTGGTGGACGTTCCCGACAGCAGATTCGTTCCTTGCGGACGACGCTAATCGGTCGTACATTTGGCCACATGCTCGGCTGGCATCTCATCTTCTCGGCCTACGGGTTCTGGCCGCCGAATGACGAGCGCGGCAGCGGCTCGTCGCGGGTGCGGGCGCAGCATCTCTACGAGGCTGGTGGGGAGGCAACGAAGGTCCACACCAGGCGCAGCGTCGCGGGCAGGCCCTACGACGCGAAACGGCAGCGCCGGATTAAAGAAGCGCTCAAGCATCCGCCGGTTCAATTGTCCGGCGTCCAGGCGCGGGCAGTAGCGCGTGGCATTGCCGCACTCTGCCCAAAAGTCGACCTCACCGTTTACGCGTGTGCCATCCTTCCGGATCATGTCCACTTGGTCGTTGCTCGTCACCATCTGGATGGGGATCAATTGATCGCGGCCCTCAAGCGGGCCGGGACTCGCGGCCTCAATGATGAAGCGCTGCATCCAATGCGCAATTACGCCCGCGGCAAGGGCAAGCTGCCGAGTCCGTGGGGGGCACGCGGTTGGAAAGTGATGCTGTTCACAATAGAGCAGATGCGCGCGGCGATTCGGTATGTGGAGCAGAATCCGGTGCGGGCCGGATTGAAGCGGCAGCGGTGGGGGTTTGTGGTGCCGTACGATGGTTGAGTCGGTGGGCAGTAGATTCGCCCTGGCGGGCGACGCTAATAGGCGCCCGTTCCGTAGTACGCGATTGCGTTTAACCCTGTTCTCGATTTGACCAAATCGACGATCGCGTCGACCTCGGCGTCGGTGAGCGGCGCGACGTACGACTCGGCGGGGCGGCGGGCGACGGTGTAAACCTGCACGAGCTTCAGCCGGCCGCCGGAGGCCGTGATTTCGTTCAGCCGGTCGCAAAACGCCTCCAGTTCCGCGGCAGTGGGCGGCTCGCCATTCACGCGCATGAAGAGCGACTGGATCACCAGCGGCCGCACCCGGGCGGCCGCCGCGATGTTGTCGAGAATCTGGCGAAACGGAATCGGCGTGCGTTCGATCAGGTGGTAGTACTCGTCGGTGCCCGCCTCGAGCTTGGCCCAGATCTCGCCGTGGTTCTCATCGAGGATCGCCAGGCCCCGCTGAACGTGCGAGCGGTGGAACATGCTGGCGTTGGTGATGAGGACCATTTTGAGGGGGGAGGGCGGAGGGCGGAGGGCGGAGGGCCGGATATCGAGACGTGATTCGAATTCTCGTTTCACGCCGGCGCAGGCTGCGATGATCTCGTCGAAGTTCTTGTACGTCGTCGGTTCGCCGTCGCCGGAGAAGGCGATGTCGTTGAGGCGGCGGAGGTGGGGCGGGACGTCGCGGAACTTGGGCGTTTCGTAGATCGCGCCGGAGGTGACCAGCTCGAGCGTGGCGCGCAGCTCGTCCAAGAGGGCATCGATCTCGACGAAGCGGGTCTCGCTCTGCGAGCGGCGGTCGACCTGGCAGTAGATGCAGTCGAAGTTGCAGACTTTGTCGGGGTTCAGGTTCACGCCCACCGAAATGCCGCTGGAGCGCCGGCTGAGCACCGGGTAAACGAACCGGTTGCGCTCGAAGAGGCGGGCGTGGTCGGCGTGGAGCTGGTGGGTGGACATCAGAGTTGGGAGCGGATTTAGCGTCGTCCGCCAGGACGAACTCTCTCGCACTATCTCTACCATCATAGGAAAGAGACGCGGCAAGTCGAGCCAACCGGTGGCGGTCAGCCTTGCGGCCGACGCTAAGGCGACGTCACGCGCTTTCGCGGTAGGCGGTTTGGCAGAGGCGGCCGTAGAGGTCGCAGCGGGCCGAGAGCTCGTGATGCGTGCCGACGTCCACGATGCGGCCCTGGTCCATCACCACGACGCGGTCGGCCAGCGAGATCATGCTGACGCGGTGGGTGATCATCAGCGTGGTGCGATCGCGGGAAAAATCCCGCAGCACCTCGAAGATGAGCTGTTCGCTCTCGATGTCAATCTGGCTGGTGGCCTCGTCGAGCAGCAGGATTTCCGGGTTTCTCAAAATGGCGCGGGCCAGGGAGATGCGTTGCCGCTGGCCGCCGGAGAGCCGGCTGCCGCTGGGGCCGACGAGCGTCTGGTACCCTTCGGTCAGCTTCTCGGTGATGAACGCGTGAGCGTGGGCCTTGCGGGCGGCCGATTCGATATCGGCTTGCGTCGCGCCCGGCGCGCCGTAGCCGATGTTGTTGGCCACCGTGTCGTTGAACAGCAGCGTTTCCTGCGACACCAGGCCGAACCGCAAGCGCAGGTCGCGCAGCAGCGCCTGGCGGATGTCGACGCCCTCGAACGTGATGCGCCCGGCCTGCGGGTCGTAGAACCGCGGCAGCAGCTGCAGGAGCGTGGTCTTGCCGCAGCCGTTGGGACCGACGATGGCGATCGTCTCGCCGGCGCGGACCTCCAGGTTCACGTCCCGCAGGATCGGTTTGTCCCGATGGTATTGGAAACAGACGTTCTCGAATCGCAGCGAACCGTCCTCGGCGCGCGTGGTGCCCAGCGGCGGCAGCGCGACGGGTTTCGGCGGGTCGACGATCGTCGGCTCGCGGTCGAGCACCTCGTAGATGCGATCGGCCGCGGCGGCCGCCTGCTGCAAATGATTGAACTCGACGCTTAGCCGGCGGGCCGGGTCGGCCATGCCGACCAGCATCGCGAAGAAGATGCTCATGTCGCCGTGCGTCAGCGGAACGCTGCTGATCTTGATACCCAGGATGTGCGTCTGCTGCCCGAGCACGAGGTAGCCGCCCATCACCGCGGCCAGCAGCACCATGCCCAGGCCCAGCATTTCCACAACGGGGCTGACCAGCGAATTGTACGTGGCGATCCGCATCTGCCGGCGGTAATACTCTTTGCTGGAGTGCTGAAAGCGATCGCGTTCGGTCCGCTCCATCGTGAAGGCCTTGATGAGCTTTATTCCGCCGAGCGTTTCGGACAATGTTTCGTAGATCGAGGAAAGCTCCTGCATGGCCCGGCGGTGCGTGCGCTTGAGGGCTTTGCCGAGCCAGTGGATCGAGTACACGGCCAACGGGGCGACGACGCACGTCAGCAGCAGGAGCTGCCAGCTCACCCAGACTGCTGCGATGCTGAAGCAGACGATCATCTTCAGCGGCTCCAACAGCACCTGGCCGAACAGCCGCTGCACGCCCTGGCTGATCGAGTTGAGGTCGGAGGTGCAGCGGTTCATGAGATCGCCGCGGCCGGCCTCGGTGAAGTTGGCCATATCGAGCCGCAGCACATGGCCGTAGAAATTGTTGCGCAGGTCGTATCCGACCATGTTGCCCATCCGGGCCACCAGGATGCCGTTCACGATGCGGAAGACGCCCTTCACGACGGTGCACACCAGCACGAACAGGCAGACCACCATGAGCGTGCGGAAGGGGGTCGTGGGAAGCCAGCGGTGGGCGGCGGGGGCGACCCGGCGGAATCCTTGCGCCCGGTAGCTGTAGACGACGCGATCGCGTCGGGCGTCGTCGATTTCCTGCTCGACGGTGGGGAGCAGGAACTCAGGCGGCAGTTTCGCGAGCGTTTGCAGCCGGTCGATGTGGTTCTCCAGGCGTGTCTTTTCGGCAATCTGTATGTCGCTCCAAGTCTCCGCGGAACGCTTTTTGTGAGCAGCCAGTTCGCCTTGACGGTGCTCGATTTCCTCGTGCAGCTGCTTCTGGATTTTGTCCGCGTCGCTCGCTTTGAGGTGGTCGAGTTGCGAGAGCCAGCGATCGGCGTCGGCAACTTCACGCTCGCTCTCGGCGATCTTCTGGTCAACCCAACCCGGGACCGACTGATCGTTCATGATGACGTCGACGACCCAGAAAACGGCCGTGAGGCTGCCGCCCCAGAGGATGGCAATCATCAGCGACGTGAGCACGCAAGCCACCACGTTGACGCGATGGGCCAGGGCGATCTTCAGGGCGCGGGCGTAGCTACGCATGGTCGGGTATGCCGCTGTCGTTGCTGGCGCTGGGATGGGTCCGGGTGGGCCGCGGGTTGTAGCAGATGCAGGGGGCGAGTCCAAGAGCGGAAGGTGCTAGCGGCGGAGGGTTCAGGGTTCGGGGTTCGGGTGTAAGGGGCCAGGGATCAGGGGTCAGGGTGCGAAGCTCGATCCCAACCGCAGCGAATTAACTCGCCCCGTATTGGGACAACCTGAACCCTGAACCCTAACCCCTGCCCCCTCCGATTTGTTGGATTCTACCGATTATGCCGCCGATACCAGTTCTAACGACCTAGCCCGCGCCGAGGCCCGCTCTCTTCTTTACCGGCTGCGAGGCGAAGCGAGGTCATTAGGGGGGAAAGATGAAACGCACGCTCATCGTGCTCGCACTGGCGCTGCTGTCTACCGCCGGTTGCCGAGCCATCGGTCCGTATCGTAGTAGTCCCGGTTGTGGGAACGCCCCGCCCGGATGTGGGGATGCTTGCGGCGACGCCTGTTGCGAGCCCTGCCACGTGACGCGTGCCAAGCAGGCGCCAAGGCCTCTGCTTGGCCAACGTTCGCACGGCAACCTGGAACGAGACTGCCCCGGCGGAAACGGTTACCTGTTCGACCGTCACCGCGGCCACAACTGCGATCCCGGCTACCACCCGGGTCCGTACGACTGCTCGGCCTGCGATTCGCCGCACTGGGGCATGACGGGCTACCGTCACCCACATGGGTACGTGCCGCCCAACCGCTGCATGTGCAACACGGGCAACGTCGGGCCCTGCCCGCAGTGTCAGCAGCCGGGGCCGTTGTGCCCGGTCTGCGGACACGGCTACTGCTGTGCGTCCTGCGGTCCGCCGGCGCCGGGTTGCGAGTGCTGCCCTTGCTGCGGCGCGTCGGGCGATCACAACTATAACTTCGCGCCTGGTCCGCCCACGGGGCAAACGGCCTACCCGTACTACACGCTCCGCGGCCCGCGCGATTTCCTGCTGAATAATCCGCCCTCGATCGGACCGTATTGAGCAAGGTGGAAGGCGGAAGGGAACAACCGCTCGCGCCTCGGAACAGAGCGGTATTCAATTCATGGACCCAATAGCCGCGACCCCAACGGGTCGCCGGAGCGGATGCTGCGGCGACACGAATTGAAACCGCTGTAAATCAATGGCGTGAAGGGAATCACGCGTTCGCAGCCGCCGTCGGCGCAAGGAAGCGCCAGGGCGGCTGTTTTCGTTGCGCCCGTCGGCGAGGGCATCGGCCCAAGCCGCCGCGGCGAGAAGGCCCGTGAACGGGCCTCGCGGTTGAAAGCGTGTCGGCACCGTCACCCCGGCGCAAACGCCGGGGCTATTATCACTGGGCGAAGAAGGGTCGTGAGCGACCCTCGGGAGGCCGGAAACTCGGATCGACCGTATCGGCGGCTGATCGCGGGTAATCTGGTGAGACCGGCCGGACATTCGTCGAACCCCATTCGCGGGTTCTACCGCGGGCAGGGTCGTTTACGACCCTTTTTCCGCAATACTAACCCCGGCGTTTACGCCGGGGTACACTGGCCCGCGCCTGCTCATCTCGGAGGCCCGTTCACGGGCCTTCTCGCCGCATAGGCTTGAGCCGAATTCGTATTGCGGAGGCCAACCATGTCGCGCAATTATTACAGCGAGATCAATCTCCACATCGTCTGGCACACCAAAAACAGCCTGCCATTGCTGACGCCCGACGTCGAACCACTGGCGCACCGTTTGTTGAAAAAGCGAATCATCGACACGCCCGGCGTGTTCATCCACGACATCGGCGGGATCGAAACGCACGTGCACATCGCGGTCAGCGTGCCGCCGACGCTCACGATCAGCGAGTTCATTGGCCAATTAAAGGGCGGCACGTCGCATGACGTGAACCAGGCGCTCGGCCGCGCTCAGAAGGTGTTGGAGTGGCAGGCCGGCTACGGCGTGGTGAGTTTCGGGACGCGGGATTTGCCGTGGGTGGTAGAGTATGTGCGGAATCAGCGCGAGCATCACGCGCGCGGCAGCGTGCACGAGCGGTTGGAGCGGATTACGCAGGAGGAACCCCAGTTGATCGCGGCTCAAGCCGGGCAGCGAGAAGGCCCGTGACCGGGCCTGGGCGTGAATTCGCGGCACGTTACCCCGGCGTAAACGCCGGGGCTATTATCGCTGCGCGAGGAAGGGTCGTGAACGACCCTCAGGTTGTGTGCGGTCGATTCGAGTTGACGAAAACGAGGGTCGTTTACGACCCTTCGTCTGCCGTCCTAGGCCCGGCGTTTACGCCGGGTTTGCAATTGGATGATCAATCCATTTGAGGCCCGTTTACGGGCCTTCTCGCTGCTGGGGCTTTTAGCCGAGCCCGGATATGGCTCAAGAAGGCCACCCCGGCGTAAACGCCGGGGCTATTATCGCTGGCGCGAAGAAGGGTCGTGAACGACCCTGCCGACCCAGTTGGACAAGGCCACTACAAATGGTCGACTAGACCGCTCCCGCCACCAGCGCGATATTCTGCCCGCCAAAACCAAAACTGTTGGTGAGGATCGTGCGGACCTTTTTTTCGCGGGCTGTGTTGGGGACGTAGTCCAGGTCGCAGTTGGGGTCGGGCGTTTCGTAGTTGATCGTCGGCGGCACGACGCCCTCGCGGATGGCCATCAGGCAGATGATCAGCTCCGTCGCCCCGGCGGCGGCGATGAGGTGGCCCGTCATGCTCTTGGTGCTGGAGACCGGCACCTTGTAGGCCGTGTCGGGGCCGAAAGCCTCCTTGATGGCGATCGTTTCGACGCGGTCGTTGACCTGCGTGCTGGTGCCGTGGGCGTTGATGTAGTCGATATCCTCGGGGTTCTTGCCGGCGTCGCGGAGGGCCATCTTCATGCAGGTGATCGCGCCGCGGCCCTCGGGATGCGTGTCGGTGATGCGGAAGGCGTCGGCTGTGGTGCCGTAGCCGAGGATTTCGCCGTAGATCGGTGCGCCGCGCTTCTTCGCCCGCTCGAAGTCTTCGAGCACGACCACGGCCGCGCCTTCGCCGAGGATGAAGCCGTCGCGGTGGAGGTCGAACGGCCGCGACGCTTTTTGCGGTTGCTCGTTATTCTCGCTCAGGGCCGTGAGCAAATTAAAACCCGTGACGCCGAAGGGATGGATCATGCTGTGGGCGCCGCCGGAGAGCATCACGTCGGCGTCGCCGCGGCGGATGATCTCCGTCGCCTCGCCGACGGCCTGGCTGCTGGCGGCGCAGGCGGTGAGGCAGTTGAAGTTCGGTCCCTCGGCGCCGAAGCGCGTGGCCACGTAGCCGGCCGGCATGTTCGGCTCTTGCTCCAGCTCGAGCTGCGGGTCGAGCCGATTGAGCCCTTCCTGGATGAAGGCGGCCAGGTCGAGCTCGCCGTTCTTTAGTGCGGCCACCATCATGTGGCTGAAGTTGTAAAAATCCTGCTGCCCTTCGCCCGCGCCCAGGTACACGCCGAAGCGATCCGGGTCGACCGATCCCAGCACACCCGCGTCGGTGACCGCCTGCTTGGCCGCGCCGATCGCGAAGCGCGTGTGACGCCCCTTTTTCTCC
>CAZHIV010000383.1:0-4030 GCA_964532675.1 uncultured Planctomycetaceae bacterium | reverse complement strand
GAAATGGCCGTGGCGGGGGAAACGGCCCGCCGCCCGGGCCCGTTGGCGGGCGCGATGGGTCGCGAGAAATACGTCGGCCCCGGCACCGCCACGGGCAAAGTGCCGGTGGTCGGCAGGGATACCAAGCCGGGCGAACGCAAGAGGGGAGAGGCGGGCACGACCGGCGAGCGCGTCCGGCCGGCCATCAAGCTCGCGCCGCTGCCGAAAGCGGCGCAGCCCCGCCAGGCGCCGGCCGCCAACGAGCCGCCCGCGCAAAAGCCCGACCTGCGATTGCCGGCCGACGTGCTTGGCGCCGGCAAGCAGGGCGCCAAACCTCTGGCGGCGCACCTTCGCCGCCACGAGCGCACGCTGGAAGAGGAAAAGAAGCAGCGCGGCCTGAAAGCGCCGCGCGCCCCCGGCGCCCCCGCTGCTCCCGGCGCGCCGGCTCCGGCGGAAGAGGAGCGCCGCGCCGGGCGCGGCCGGGGTCGCCGCGGCAAGGAAACGACCACCGACGAGGACCGCCCTCTCTTGGGCGGTCGCGAGCAGCGGCAGCTCGCCCGCCGGCGACATGTCCAGACGGCCGACGGAGAGGACCGTCCGCATCGTTCGCTGGCCCGCCGGCACCGCCGCGTGGCCACCGGCGCCAGCACCGCCGCCCCGCGCAAGGAGCGCGTCGCCGTTACATTGCCCTGCTCGGTGCGCGAATTGTCCGAAGCGGCGGGCGTTCCCGCCACGGATATCCTCCGCATCCTCATGAATGAAGGCGTGATGACCAACATCACCAGCCTGATGGACCCCGAAATGACCGAGCTGGTGGCCGCGGAGCTTGGCATCAACGTCGAGTTCAAGCAGGCGCTGAGCCTGGAAGACCAGTTGCTGGTCGAGCTCGAAGAACACCAAGACGACCCCAGCCAGCTCGTCGATCGGCCGGCCGTCATCACCTTCCTGGGGCACGTCGATCACGGCAAGACGTCGCTGCTGGACCGGATCATCGGCATCGACGTGGTCAGCGGCGAAAGCGGCGGCATCACGCAGCACATCCGAGCCTACACGATCGAGAAAGACGGCCGGCGAATCTCGTTCGTCGATACGCCGGGCCACGAGGCGTTCACCGAGATGCGGGCCCGCGGCGCGAACGTCACCGACATCGCGGTGCTGGTCGTGGCGGCCGACGACGGCGTCATGCCGCAGACCGAGGAAGCGATCAGCCACGCGCGGGCCGCCGGCGTGCCGATCGTCGTGGCCCTCAACAAGATCGACCTGCCGGGCGTCAATGTGGACCGCGCCTACCAGGGCCTCTCGACCAACGAGCTGTTGCCCAGCGAATGGGGCGGCGACGTGGAAGTCGTCAAGACGAGCGCCACCAAGGGCACGGGCATCGACCAACTGCTGGAAACGCTGCTCACCGTCGCCGAGCTGAACGAGTACAAGGCCAATCCGGACCGGCCCGCGGTGGGCACCTGCCTCGAAGCGCAGCAGGAATCCGAGCGCGGCATCGTCGCCAAGGTGCTCGTGCAAAACGGCACGCTGCGCGTGGGCGACATCTTCGTGTGCGGCGAGTCGCACGGCCGCGTCAAGGCCATGTACGACACGCTCAACGACAACCGCCGGCTCACCGAAGCCGGACCCAGCGTGCCGGTCAACATCACGGGCCTCGACATGGCGCCCAGCGCCGGCAGCCGGTTGTACGTGATGGACGACATCGGCCGGGCCCGCGAAATCGCCCAGTCCCGCTCCGACCAGGAACGGGCCATGGCGCTCGGCGCGGCCGGCTTCCACCACGTTACGCTGGAGAACCTGTACGATCGCCTCGAGCACACCGGCGAAGCGCAGATGCTGAACATCATCCTGCGGGCCGATGTTCGCGGCTCGATCGAGGCCATCGAGAAGGAGCTTTCCAAGCTGGAGCACCCGGAAGTGAAGGTGAAGCTGCTGCAGAAGAGCGTCGGCGGCATCACCGAGGCCGACGTCATGCTGGCCCATGCTTCGGACGCCATCATCATCGGCTTCAACGTGGTGCCGGACGAAAAGGCCCGCAGCCTGGCCGAACAAAAGGGCGTGCAGATTCGCCGCTACGAAGTCATCTACAAGATCACCGACGACCTGCGGCTCGCGCTGGAGGGCATGCTCAAGCCGGAAGAGCGGGAAGTCGAGCTGGGCCGGGCCCTGGTGCAGCAGACGTTCAAGATCAGCCGGGTCGGCACCGTGGCCGGCTGCCGCGTGCTCTCCGGCGTGGTCGAGCGCAACAGCCGGGCCCGCCTCATCCGCGACAGCACGATCATCGGCGATTATCCGCTCGATACGCTCCGCCGCGAGAAGGACGACGCCAAGGAAGTTCGCGAAGGCTTCGAGTGCGGCATCAAGCTGGCCGGCTACAACGACATCAAGGAAGGCGACCTGTTTGAAGTTTACAAAGTAGAAGAAGTCCACCGCAAGTTTGAATGATAAGAACGGCGGAGGGCGGAGTGCTTAGGGCCAAGGGCCAGAAGCACGATGCCGGCCCTCCGCCCTGAGCCCTCCGCCCTCCGCCCGCCCATGTCTTCCCGCCGTCTCTTGAAAGCCGCCGAGGCGATTCGCGAAGTGGTCAGCATGGCCATTCTCACGGATTTGCGCGATCCGCGCGTGCAAGGTGTCACCGTCACGTACGTCGAGGTCTCGCCCGACATGCGCCAGGCCAAGGTGCACGTGTCGATCATGGGCGACGACGCCCAGCAGCGGCTTTGCCTGCACGGGCTGCGGAGCAGTGCCGGCTACTTGCAGAGCAAGATCTCCGACCGGATCGACACGCGTTACACGCCGCGGCTGCGGTTCGAGCTCGATCAAGGCGTCAAGAAGTCGCTGGCCATCAGCCAGATGCTGCAAGAGCTGCTGCCGGAAGGCGAGAAAACGGAAGCGCCGGAAGACGAAACGGAAGGTGAGTAATTGAGTAGGTGAGTAGGTGAGTCGGGGGACAGCAAATACACCTACTCACCTACTCACCTACTCACCTTTTATCACACACCCATTCACCCGCATTGATCCACTCCATGGCCACACCAAGCCGTTCCGCGCTGATCGGGCGTACGCTGAAGGTGCTGCGGAAGCGCTACAAGCCGGCCCCGCCGCCGCCCAAAGACCGCTCGCTGCTGGAGCATCTGCTGTTCGCCTGCCTCGTCGAGGATTCGCCGCCAGACGCGGCCGAGCAGGTCTTCGCCACGCTGAAGCAGGACTATTTCGGCTGGAACGAGGTGCGGGTGAGCACGATTCGCGAATTGTCCGACGCCCTCAAGCCGCTGGTGAACCCGCAGGAGTCCGCCGGGCGGCTCAAGCAATCGCTGCACAGCGTGTTCGAGAGCGTGTATGAATTCGATATCGAATCGCTCAAGAAACAGAACATCGGGCAGGCGGCCAAGCTCTTGCACAAGCACAAAGGCACCACGCCCTTTACCGTGGCCTACGTGACCCAGCACGCGCTGGGCGGCCATGCCATTCCGCTCAATCGCGGTGCGCTCATCCTGCTCCACACGGTGGGCGTGGTCTCCGACGACGAGTTCGCCAAAGCGGTCGTGCCCGGCTTGGAGCGGGCGGTGAGCAAGAACAAGGGGCCCGAGGTCGCCTCGCTGCTGCACCAGGCCGGGGTCGAGGTCGGCCGCAATCCCTACGGCCAGGCCGCACGCAAGCTGATGCTCGAGATCGACCCGAAATGCAAGGACCGCCTGCCGAAGCGACCCACCCAGCGGCCCGAACCGAAACCGGCGCCGGAGCCCGAGGCGCCCGCCGGCAAAGCGGGCCGCAAGTTACCGGCCGCCAAGCAACCAACCCGCAAAGAGCCGGACAAGAAAAAAGAGAAAACACAGCCGGCCAAACAGCCGGCCACCACCAAGAAGCCGGCAAAGCTCGGCAAAAAACCAACCAAGAAGGGCACCAAGAAGCCGACTACGCGCAAACTGGCAAAACGCAAACCTCGCTGAGAAAGTTGTGAGTAGGTGAGTAAGTGAGTGGGTGAGTAAGTGACCCACCGGCATCCCCCATCCCTTAATTACTCACCTACTCACCTACTCACCTACTCACC
>CAZHIV010000382.1:0-3535 GCA_964532675.1 uncultured Planctomycetaceae bacterium | reverse complement strand
CAAGAACGTCCTCGCAGAGGGCCTGTAAGCCGGGTTCTGTACGCCCCTCCCCAATCCCCTCCCTGGCGCCGGGGAGGGGATTGGGGAGGGGCGTGACGGTCATTCCTCTAGGGCGGCGATTGCTCGCCGTCTCATGCAGCCTACCCGGGAGTCGTAGCGAGCCGGACCAGCTCGTGCTCCCTGTTTGGCCTTGCACCGGGTGGGGTTTGCCTAGCCAGGCGAGTCGCCCCGCCTGCTGGTGCGCTCTTACCGCACCGTTTCACCCTTGCCGAGAAGCTGTTAGCTATTAGCTTTTAGCTCTTAGCCAATCGTTCTGGCTGATAGCTAACAGCTAATAGCTAACAGCTCCCAGGCGGTTTACTTTCTGTTGCACTTTCCCTGGCCTCGCGGCCGGTGGACGTTATCCACCACCCTGTCCTGCGGTGCCCGGACTTTCCTCCCGCCGTGGCGGGCGACCATCCGGCCCTCTGCGGGGACAATCTTAATTATAGTCGGTTGGCGAGGGCGATCGTAGTGGCCAGCGTTCCACGGATGGTCTAGTTTAACAGTGCGATGAACGCCGAACCGCTGCTAAACCGGGTCGCCCAGGTACTCGCCGAGCATCGTCTCGAAGCGATCATGGTGGGCAACGCCGCCGCAGCCCTCCACGGCGCCCCGGTGACTACCCTGGACATCGATTTCATGTTCCGCAAGACGCCGGCCAACCTGAAGAAGCTCAAGGCGGTCGCACAGAGCTTACGGGCCGTCATCCTCAAGCCGTATTACCCGGTGTCCGATCTGTTCCGAGTCGTCAACGACGATCAAGGTTTGCAGCTCGACTTCATGTCGTAACTCCACGGCATCCGCTCGTGCAAAGGGCTCCGCGACCGCTCCCAGCCGGTCCAATTCGGTGAACACGAACTGAAGATCGCCAGCCTTGCGGATATCATTAAAAGCAAGCGGGCAACCGGCCGCGACCGCGATCGGGCGGTGCTCGACATCCTGGAGAAAACGCTCGATGAGCAAGCAAGGCAAAAAGGCTAGAGCCGGTCTCAGAATCCTCCCTCTCCCTCCGGGAGAGGGTCGGGGTGAGGGTAAATCGGCGGCAGGCAAGGCACCTTCACCCTGCCCTCTCCCAAAGGGAGAGGGTTTTGAAACTGGTGCTAGTCAGCGGCAGGACGACGCCTTGAAGCGGGAAAGCGAACGCGCCCTCGTCGAACAAATCCGCCGCCTGCTCGCCCTGCCGATGAACAAGCGCACCCACTTCCTTCGCGTGCGCCGTCCCGGCGGCGGCTCGCACTTGTGAGCGGCCCAAGGACTCATGCGATGGCTTGTGGGCAAGGAATATAGTATCATTTTGTGAAAGGTGGTTTATGACCCAGCCCCACGATTGGCGCCAGCACATCCGAATCGACCCTGCGATTCACCACGGCGACCCCTGCATCGCCGGTACGCGCATCCCGGTGAGCGTCATCGTCGGCAGTATTGCGGATGGCGATACCTGGGATCAAATCATGGCCAGCTACCCACAGCTTCAACGCGAGCATATTCAGGCGGCTCTTCTGTATGCGGCTGAAGCGGTCAATCGATTCGAGTTGATCCCGGCAACCGATTGAGCGACTCTATGGCTGTCCGGGTCAAAGTGGATGAAGACCTGCCCACCGACATTGCCCACTTGGTCCGCGCCGCTGGATACGATGCCGACACTGTCTACGCGCAAGGGCATTCGGGGACGCCGGACGATAAGTTATGGCCGCTAGTGCAACAAGACCAGCGGATGCTGCTGACCGCCGATAAGGGTTTCGCCAATGCGCAAGCGTACCCTCCGGGGTCACATGCCGGCGTCATACTTTTTCGACTACCTCGCGAATCACGGGCCGGATATATCCGACTAGCCCAGTTCCTGCTCGCGCAGGTGGACCTTGTAGATATTGCCGGCGCGATCGTGATTGTTTCCCCAGATGCGATTAGAATCCGTCGACCGTAAAGCAATAAACAGCCGCACCCGATTCCTTCGCATCCGCCATCCCTCCGGCAGCTCGCACTTGTGAATGGGCCGCTGACCAATGCGACGCGTAACTTTAATTGTCGGTTCGCTGTCGTTTTCTATAGCGGCAGCATGTTTGATCGGGTATGTTTTCTTCCGCGTTGTCACCGACTTTAGCGTCGACGTTCACCAGCGAAGCGTCACGCAGGAATTGGCTGACTGGAAGGATGAGTATAGCAACGTCTCGTCGCATCGCGACGCGATCCGTACTGCCACGATGCTTGAGTACATACAGCGTTACTATGTGCCCGGTGAAGGCTACCGTGGCAGTCGAGAAATCGAAGCGGCCTTGCAAGTACAGCGGCAGGAGACAGTTAAAGCATTCGTGGCAGCATTGCGACGTTTCACCGGCGAGGATTTCGGTGACGATTCAGATCGGTGGCTAGAATATCTAGCCGTTCAGAACGCCGAACAGAGCGTGGACTGAAAAACGATCGCAGCCGATTTACGGCTACTGATCGCAGCACCGACCTTGCCACGTGCCGCGCCGGGCGAACTCCGCCAATACCGCCGTCTTCACCGCCGGTTTGTCGAGGCACCAGCTGGGGCCGATGAAGTAGTCGGGCGGGGCGTCGCCGCTGATGCGGTCGACGACCATCGTGGGCGGCAGCAGCTCGATGAAATCGACCAGCGTGCGGACGTACTCGGCGCGCTCCATGAGCCGCACTTCGCCACGCGCGACCTGGTCGGCCAGCGGCGTGTTCTTCACGCAGTAGAGGTTGTGGATCTTCACGGCGTCGATGCCCAGCCGGCCCAGCTCGCGGGCCGTGGCCAGCATGTCGGCGTGCGATTCGCCGGGCAGGCCGAGGATCACGTGCGCGCCGATCTCGAAGCCGCGACCGCGGCTGCGCGCGACGGCGTCGATCATCGCGTCGTGGTGGTGGCCGCGGTTCATCCAGTCGAGCGAGCGATCGTGCATGGTTTGCATGCCGAACTCGACCGACACGTAGAGCGGTTTCTCCGAAACCGCCGGTTCCGAGTGTCGGAGACACTCGGCTACGTGGAGACACTCGGCTACGTGGGGCGGTCGACTCGCTAATTCCTCCAACCGGTCGAGCACGTCGTCCGGCACGCAGTCCGGACGAGTGCCGATCACGAGGCCGACGACTTGCGGATGGGAGAGCGCTTCCTCGTAGACGGCGCGCAACCGCTCGACGGGCGCATAGGTGTTTGTGGCCGGCTGGAAGTAGGCCAGAAAGTCGCGGCAATTGCGGTAGCGGAGCCGCATGCGGGCGATGCTCTGGTCGATCTGTCCACGGATTCCGGCCCGGGGCAGCCGGCGGCCCTCCACGGCGGGTCTTCGACTGGGGCTGAAGCTGCGGTTGTCGCAGAAGGTACAGCCACCCGTGGCGACGCTGCCGTCGACGTTTGGGCAGGTGAAGCCGGCATCGATGCTTACCTTCTGCACCCGCCGTCCGAACCGCTGTCGCAGGAAGAAATTGCAGGCGAAATAGGGAAGCCCCGCCTCGCGCCAGGCGGGGCGCCGGCGAGCCGTGGGCTCGCGGCTAT
>CAZHIV010000381.1:0-8189 GCA_964532675.1 uncultured Planctomycetaceae bacterium | reverse complement strand
GGGATCGGCTGCGCCCGGAGAGCGAAGAAGAGTGGCGGATGATTCCGCGCCAACTGCCGTACATCGTGATCGTCGCCGATGAGCTGGCCGACCTCATGATGACGGCCGGCAAGGATGTCGAGCAGCATATTATTCGGCTTGCCCAAAAGAGCCGGGCGGTTGGCATTCACCTGATTTTGGCCACGCAAAAGCCCACGGTCGACGTGATCACCGGCCTCATCAAGTCGAACCTGCCGGCACGGATCGCGTTCCAGGTCGCCAGCCGCACGGATAGCCGCGTGGTGCTCGATGAAATGGGGGCCGAGAAGCTGCTGGGCAACGGCGACATGCTGTTCCTGCTGCCCGGCACGAGCACGATGCTCCGCGGCCAGGGCACGTTCCTTTCGGACGATGAAATCACGGGCGTGGTCGACGCGGTGGGCGTCGAGGCGCCGCAGTTCGCCGGCGAATTGATGCAGCTCAAGACGAAGGACGAGCTGGAAGCCTCCGCCGGCGGCAACTTCCAGAGCCGCGACGAGCTCTACGAAGCGGCCGTCGACATCGTCATCCGCGAGCGCCGCGGAAGCTGCTCGCTGCTGCAACGCGCCCTGGGGATCGGCTACGGCCGGGCGGCGCGGCTAGTCGATTTCATGGCTGAGGACGGCGTCGTAGGCCAGTACAACGGCTCGCAGGCGCGCGACGTGCTGATCTCGCTCGCCGACTGGGAAGCGCGGCAGTCTCAGGCCGACGCGCCGGGCGAGCCCGCTTCAGCGGGCGGATTAGCGACCGCTACGCAAGCCTCGTGCCCGGCGGCCGGCGTGACCACCGCCACCGTCGAGCCACGCCGCCGCAACAAGATCACGCCCAAGCTCGAGGAACCCAGCGACCTCGACGAAGAGCGGCTCGACGAAGAGTACGACGACGAGGAGCTCGAAGACGACGAGGACGACGAGGAAGAAGCCGACGACGAAGAGTGGGATGAGGAAGAGGACGAAGACGCGGCAGACGGCGACGAACCTGAACTCGAAGAGGACGAGGACGACGAAGCGTCCGACGATGAAGAAGAGTACGAAGACGACGACGAGCAGTGGGAAGAGGAGGACGCCAAAGAGGAAGAAGAACGGGAGGAGGACGAAGTGACGGAAAAGCGCTCCGCACGGTGACAAATGGCCGTCGCGTCGGGGCATTGTGAGCCGGCGGGTTCATCCCGCCGGGAAAAGCCCGACGGCCACATGATTCGGTAAAATCCGGCCAAACTGGCCGGGTTTTTTCTTTGGCCCTAACCTCTGTTGTGGAGGCAAGATAGGTAAATGGCGCGGCATCGCGGGTGGCGACGCTGGCAGGGCAATAGTAGAATTGCCTCAGATGTGGTTTGGAGACAGGTGGAACCGCGAGAGGACAGCGCCATGCTATACCATTGGAAAAACATCGGACGTCTTGCGGTGCTCGCCGCGTTGGTCGGATTGATGGCATCCGTCGGCGCCCGGGCGCAGGAGGAGTCGTCGGTGCTCGTCGAGAATTCGGACGCGCCGGTCACCGCCGGGCCGCAGTTGTCGCCGCCAGCCAATCAGCCGACGCTGCCGCCGCCGCAGAGAGCCACCGCGGCACAGACGGACGAGAGGCCCGCGCCGACCGCTCGCACGCGCCCGTTCATGCGTCCGGCCGAGCCGAAGTCGGGGTCAACGCCGAGCGCCGATTTGACGTCTGCCGCCGAACCGATTCCGCTTCCCGAGGGCGCGGCTCCAGAATACGAAGTCCGACCGACGCCGCCGATCAAGTATGACACGGACAGTGACGCCCGCCGCATGTATCGCCGCACTGGCAGTGTCGATTTGGTCATGGTGACGCAGAACCCGGCCGACGGCTGTTTCTACGAGATCCCGCTCTGCATTCCGGGTTGCTGCACGGGCGAACCGACGATGTCGGGCCGTTTGGGCATCTTCGGCCGCGGCGTGGTCGAATACTGCTGGCCCTCTTGTGGATTCCGGGCGATCGTGAAATTCCGCCATCTCCTGGGCAACGTGCGCGTCGACTACAAGGGCGACTAGCGAGCCGCCGGGCTTGTCCCGGCGGGATGAACCCGCCGGCTCGCCGACTATTTGGCCGCGTCCCACCACCATGCACCGTCGGCCGCGGGCGCCTGCTTGCGGATTGGCGCGTCGACCGACTGCGTGCTCCCTTCGCGCAGCGCGTCCTGCGGCGCGACCATCACGCCGCCACTGACGCCGGCGACGATGTGCCGCCGATTCACGAGGCGATGGTTAACGACCGTTTCCACCTGCCGCGGGACGGGACATTGCGGCAACCGCAACTTCGAGCCGCTCGTTAGCACAACTGGCTCCCAGTTCGCTCGCTCGGCCAGTCCCTCGCTGTGAACGAGCGCGACGGCCATGGCCAGATCGAAAATGTTTCGCAGCTCGCCATACACCGGATACTTCGCCGCAAGCTCGGCGAAATGCTCGGTAAAACTCTCAGCAAACCGGCGGTTCAGCGGGTCGCTCCGGCCGGTGTGTACCCGCCGGCCCTGGGCGGCGAGCAGCTCGTTCTCGCTCAGCACGCGCACGCCCTGGCCCACAAGCTCGAACGCATCGCCTGCCGGCGACGCCGCGATCGCTTCGTAGTCGAGCGCGAACCACCAACGCAGCACGGACATCGGCGGCGGCGCAGACGCACCGGACCCTTCCGCGTTCGATTTGACCAGGTCGAGATAGCTCTCCACGCCTTCCACGCCATCCGCCAATCCCATGCCGACGAGCTTCATGTGGTAGTCGGCCTCGACTAAGACGCCGGCAACGCGGCTGGCCGGGTCGACGCCGAACACCTCGATGTCCTGCAGTCCCACCGTGCCGCGGAGATTGCTGAGCCACGTCTTGCGATGTCCTGGCTGCAGCGGACGGCCGCTTGTTGACGCCAGGAAGGCTTGCGTCTTGGCGAGGGCTTCCTGTCGCGGGTTGATCGAGCAGCCGAAAACGCTGTCCGCCGATTCTTCGCCGCGGCGCAGCAACACGAGAAGGTCATCGAGCCGAACGACGGGGTGGCCGGTTTCTACTGAAACGATGCGCCCTTCGTTGTCGACTCGCCAATCGCCAGCCGGCCCGGCCAGCACCAGGTCGCCGGACTCCGGGTAAACGAACACGTACCGCACCCGCGCCAGGCCGGCCAGCGTGAGCATCGCCGGCTCGAGCGGTTCGCCCGCGGCCTGTCGCCGGGCGATCTCGCGTTCCAAGCGCGGCAGCGAAACGTAGCGCAACTCGCTGGCCCGGCGGGCTTCGCCGGTTGGCGCCGGCAGTTCCAGCGGGGCGTCGCCGCGTTTTTTGGTTAAATCGTTTGCCTCCCGCGGGCGGGAACGCAAGCGCAGCGTGCCGGCCGCGTCGACGAGCACGCCGGTCGGAAACGGCCGAATCTCCGCCTCTCCGCCGCCGTTCTCCGCCCAGGTCTCCGTCGCGACCGTAGAAATGATCAAGTCGATGAGCGAATCGAAATCGGCATTTGCCGCGCCGCCCTGTTGGGCGGCCGGGCCCGCCGGATTGGGGGCCAGCAGTGCCGCGTTCTGCTGCCCGCCGGGTAGCACGAGCGCGTTGGGCGCGTTCGCCGGTTGGGCGTTGTTCGGCGCTTGCGCGGCGACTGGCGCACAGCAAAGGACGCCCGCCAGTACCGTGGCGGATGGCAAATATCGAGCCAATCGCCGCCCGCCAAGAGTTCGCAAAAACGAGAGCACGATGCGCATGAGATACTCCAATCGCCGTTTCCCTGCCCCTTATCGTATCGCACAGCCAAAATTATTCCAATTCCTTGCTCAACGCGGCTTGATTCCAGTACCAGCCAGCCCGCCCGTCGATAAAATAGCGGCGTGAAATCGCGACTGATTCGAGTTCGTCGAATGGCACCCAATTGGGCCCTGCACAAATGCCACGTAAGGGCGGCAGTCGTGCCTGCCATCGTAACGCTTGCGATGGTCGGTGCGGCGGGCCGGGCGGTGCTCGCCGCGCCGCCTGTAGCGCAGGGCGCGAGCCCGCCTCGACCGGCCGGGTCTGCTCGCGAGACAATCGAATTCTTCGAAGCACATATCCGCCCGGTGCTCGTCGAGCACTGCTACGAGTGCCATTCGGCGAAGGCGACGGTCGTGCAGGGCGGCCTACGGCTCGACACAGCGGACGGGCTGCGGACCGGCGGCGATTCGGGGCCGGCGATCGTTCCGCAGAATCCGGACGAGAGCTTGCTGCTCGCGGCGCTGCGGTACGAATCGTACGAGATGCCGCCGAGCGGCAAGCTGCCTGACCCGGTGATTGAGGACTTCGCCCGCTGGATAACGCTGGGTGCCGCGGACCCGCGCAGCGAAACCGCCGAGACAATGGCGGAAGACGCCGCTGATGAAGCAGGCGATCCGCTGGTTCATTGGGCCTATCAGCGGCCGCAGCGCCCGAACCCGCCGGCGATTAAGCATGAATCGGCGGCGCGGTCCGAGCTGGATCGTTTCGTTCTTGCTCGGCTGGAATCGGCGGGTCTGCCGCCCTCTCCGCAGGCCTCGCCGCAGGCGTTGCTGCGGCGCGTGCACAATGATCTCACCGGCCTGCCGCCCACGGCGGCGGAAGTGGCGGAGTTCGCCGCCGAGCCGAGCGATGCGCGGTATGAGCAAGTCGTCGACCGGCTGCTCGCCTCGCCGCGGTTCGGCGAGCGCTGGGCCCGTCATTGGCTCGACGTGGCCCGCTACGCCGACACGAAGGGCTACGTGTTCCAAGAGGAACGAGATTACAAGCACGCCTACTTGTACCGCGACTGGGTCATTGCGAGCTTCAACGCCGACCGGCCGTTCGACGAGTTCGTCATCGCCCAACTTGCGGCCGACCAGTCGGATGACCCCGCAAGTGCTGCGGCGATGGGCTTCCTGACGCTCGGCCGGCGGTTTTTAAACAACCGCCACGACATCATCGACGATCGCATCGATGTCATTAGCCGCGGCTTGATGGGACTCACGGTCACCTGCGCCCGCTGCCACGATCATAAGTACGATCCGATCAGCACGGCCGATTACTACGCGCTGTACGGAGTGCTGGCCAGCTCCGAGGAGAAGCCGCGCGACGATGGACCGCCGATGCTGACGGACGCGGCAACGCCGGTGGATCCGGTGGTCTTTGTGCGCGGCAATCCGCGCAGTCCGGGGCCCAAAGTGGAGCGGCGGTTCCTCACCTGCCTGTCGGCCGACCGCAAGCCGGCGGCTTTCCAGCACGGCAGCGGCCGGCGCGAGCTGGCCGAGGCCATCGCCAGCCGCGACAACCCGCTCACGGCCCGCGTTTGGGTCAATCGCGTGTGGGCGCACTTGTTTGGCCGCGGACTGGTGACCACGCCGAGCGATTTTGGCGTGCGCGGCATGCCCCCCAGCCATCCGCAGCTTTTGGACTGGCTCGCCTGTGAGCTGATGGACGACGGCTGGAGCACGAAACGGCTCATCCGCCGCATCGTGCTCTCCGGAACCTATCGGCAGACGAGCGACTATCGCGCCGACTGCGCGACCGTGGACGCCGAGAACAACCTGTTGTGGCGGGCCAACCGCCGCCGGCTCGATCTGGAAGCGCTGCGCGACAGCCTGCTCGTTGCCGCCGGCCGGCTGGATAAAACCAAGGGCGGGCCCTCCGTATCGCTGACCGAGGCCCCCTTCGCAACCCGCCGGGCGGTGTACGGGTTCATCGAGCGCCAGAACCTGCCGGCTTTCTTCCGCACGTTCGACTTTGCCAATCCGAACACGCACACGCCGGCACGGCCGCTGACCACCGCGCCGCAGCAAGCCCTGTTCCTGATGAACAGCCCGTTCGTGATGGAGCAGGCGATTCAACTCGCGGAACGAAGCACGGAAGGGGCAGCGCAAGCGGTAGGCGCCGCGAGCCACGTTCGGCGAATCCACCGGATGTATCGGAGCGCGCTCGGCCGGGAGCCGAGCATCGACGAGCTTGCCGATGCCTTGGAATTCCTCGACCTGGGCGAACCGGAGGAGTCGGCGGCCGTGGCCCGGCTATTAGCCTGGCAGTTCGGTTGGGGGGCGTTCGACGAGTCGAACGTCATGGTGCAATTTCAGCCGCTCCCGACGTTCACCGGCGACACCTGGCAAGGCGGCGCCGAGAGACCGGATCCGATCTTGGGCTGGGTGCTGCTCGATGCGCAAGGCGGGCATCCGGGCGACGCGGCTCACCAGGCGATTCGGCGTTGGGTCGCCCCCGCCGCGGGCACGCTCTACATCGAAGGCGTGCTTTCCCGGGCCGACAATCGGGGCGGCGATGGCGTACGCGGCCGCGTTGTCGCCAGTCGCGGCGGCCTGTTGGGAACGTGGGAAGTGCCGCAGGGCGAAGCGACCACGGCCCCCCCGCCGACGGCCGTCGAAGCCGGGGATACAGTCGATTTCATCACCGACTGTCGCGAAAACCCGGGCTACGACGCCTTCCATTGGAATGTTACGCTGCGATTGACGTCCGGCGCCAACGACCCGGGGCAGATGTGGGACTCGGTCACCGGCTTCCACGGCCCCCTCGCGCCGCCGCTCAATCGTTGGCAACAACTGGCACAGGTGCTCTTGATGAGCAACGAGTTCATGTTCGTGGACTAGTTCACGGCGCAACAAACGCAGTCAGTTCGTCGTCAAGATTAGCCGCGGCTAACGGATGAATTTGGCTAGGGGAGCGAGATCGCAAAAATCGATGGAGCCAACGGACATGCCTTCCACAATTCCCTACGAGCATCTGGCACTTACGCGCCGCGAAATGCTGCACCGTTGCGGCATGGGCTTCGGCGCCCTGGCGCTGGGCGACCTGCTTTCGCAGGCCGGGAAAGCCGCCTCAGCCAATCCGCTCAGCCCGCGCAGCGCGCACTTTCCGGCTCAGGCCAAGCACGTGATTCACATCTTCCTCAACGGCGGGCCGTCGCACGTCGATACGTTCGACCCGAAGCCTGCGCTGGAGAAGTACGCGGGCCAGCCGCTTCCCGGCGGCAACCTGGCCACCGAGCGGCCCACCGGCGGCGCGATGCCCTCGCCCTTCAAGTTCCGCAAGTACGGCCAAAGCGGCATCGAGGTGAGCGACCTGTTTCAGCACGTCGCCCAATCGATCGACGACATCGCGGTGATCCGCTCGACGTATGCCGATGCGCCCAGCCACGAGATGTCGCTGCTCTTGATGAACTGTGGCGACGGGCGGCAGATTCGTCCCAGCATGGGCTCCTGGCTGTGCTACGGCCTGGGCTCGGAAAACCAGAACCTGCCCGGCTTCGTCGCCATGTGCCCTTCGGGCTACCCGATCCAGGAAACGCAGAACTGGCAGGCCGGCTTCCTGCCCGGCATCTACGAGGGCGCTTATCTCGACACGCAGCACACGGCCATCGAGCGGCTCATCGAGCACATCCGCAACGACCGGGCTTCGCTGGGCAACCAGCGCGAAGGGCTTGCGCTGCTGGAGCGGCTCAACCAGCGTCACCTAGAAGCACGGCAGCACGACGCGGCGCTGGAGGCCCGCATCCAATCGTTCGAGCTGGCCTATCGCATGCAGACCGAGGCGGCCGAGGCGTTCGACACCAGCCGCGAACCGCAGTACATCCGCGACCTGTACGGGCCCGGCACGCAGGCGCGGCAAATCCTCATCGCCCGCCGGCTCGTGGAGCGCGGCGTGCGGTTCGTGCAGGTATGGCACGGCGCCGGCCAGCCGTGGGATACGCACGACGACCTGCACCTGGCCATGCCGCACCTCGCCGGCGCCTGCGATCGCGCGATCGGCGCGCTGCTGGTCGATCTCAAACAGCGCGGCCTCTTGGACGAGACGCTGGTAATCATCGGCGGCGAATTCGGCCGGACGCCGGCGGTCGAACTGCCCAAGGAAGGTGCGAACCAGGGCAAGATGAATGGCCGCGACCACAACCACTGGGGTTTCACCACGCTGCTGGCCGGCGGCGGCGTGCGCGGCGGCTACGTGCACGGGGCCACCGACGAGTTCGGCTACAAGGCCGTGGAGAACCGCGTACACATCCACGACCTGCACGCCACGATCCTGCACCTGTTGGGCTTCGACCACGAGCGGTTCACTTACCGTTATGCGGGGCGCGACTTCCGGCTGACCGACGTGCATGGTCGCGTGGTAAGGGAGCTGATTGCATAAGTCGGGAAGGTGGAAGGCGGAAGGGGGAGTGGGAAAGCAGGAAACAACTCCGACGTCCGGCCCTCCTTCCGCCTTCCC
>CAZHIV010000380.1:0-7059 GCA_964532675.1 uncultured Planctomycetaceae bacterium | reverse complement strand
TACCGTGGCGTTTCTTCTGTAAAAAAAGTCGTAGGGTGTGTCGAGTCCGCGAGACACACCAGAATCCGGCACAATTGGTGTGTCTCGCCAAGCCTCGACACACCCTACTGCTAGCAATTACAGAATCGGTGGGACGGTATCAAACGTCGTGCCAGGTTATCAAGTCGCCGCCGCATTCGGGGATGGCCAGGCGGACGCAGCCCTTGAGCGGCTGGTCGACGACGCTGAGATCGGCCGCCAGGCCCACCCGCCGCAGCTCGACTTGCAGCTGCTGTGGAAGCCTGTGGGAGCGAACCAGCACGCTGCCGGCCACCGCAAGGGGGAACGGCGCCGCGGCGAAGCCGATCGATTGAACTGCGCGTGCGACCAGCGTGGCGAGGTCGGCGGCGGCCCGATCGACAATCGCCTGAGCGTCCGGATCGTTCTCGTCCGCCGCGGCGATCACCACGGGGGCGACCGACGCGATGGCAGAGCGAGGGTCGGCGCGGCGATAGATCGATTTGGTCACGTCCAGGACGGTGTTTGCTCCAATTGCTTTTAGCGCGGCCGTCGAGAGCGGCCGAGGCGTGGCATTGGATTCCAACTCCTGTAGAGCGAATTGCAGTGCCGCACGGCCGATGACGTACCCGCTACCCTCGTCGCCGAGCAGATATCCCCAACCACCACAGAGCGTTGTCCTGCCATCGCCGTCGCGGGCGAACGCGACCGAGCCGGTGCCGGCGATGAGCGCCACGCCGCGGCAGTCCGGCGCCCCGGCGGCCAGGACGGGCAACACATCGGAAACGACGGCGATCCTCTCGGCCAAAGCCGTTTCTCGCGCCGACTGCACGAAATAATCGCGCAATTGATGATTCGCCGAGCCGGCGATGGAGAGAATCGCGCGAGGGATCCGCGTGGCGGAGTGCCGGGCCTGGTGCTTCGCGGCGGCAACGGCTTGGGCGATGGCGCGCGTGGCCTGGGGAAACCCGACAGAAAGAGGGTTTCCAGCGGCAGCGGATCCACGGCCGAGAACTTGCTCGTTCTCGTCCTCGGCGGGATCGACGAGCCACGCGGCCGTCTTTGTGCCGCCGGCGTCGACGACTAGCAGCAGCTCCTGCGACGCCGATTGGTGACTCGATCCAGCGGCGTCGTTGACGGGCGGCATGGCGTTTTAGAGCGAGTCGCTTGGTAAATTGCGATCGGATTGAGGACTCGCCCGGTCGATTGATTCGGCGAATTGAGGGCGCAGCATTGGTGCAATTGCTCTAGCGGAGCGGTCCGTTGCTGCTAATGCGCCCGTGAAGGGCGTTGCGCAAATGGCCATGAGCCTCATCGAGCATTCGCCTCGCGTCGGTCGAGGAACAGCCATTGTAATGGCTGACGATGGCAGTTTTTACCTCGCCGCCGCAGTCGCGCAGAAGACGCTCCGAGTCCGAGTCGGGGAGGTTGGTGACGGCCCGCACGATGCGCCGGGCACGGTCGGCTAGCTTGGTGTTTGAGGCCCGCAGGTCGACCATGAGGTTGCCATACGTCTTGCCGAGCCGAATCATCGCGCCGGTGGTGAGTATATTAAGGACCATTTTGGTGGCGGTGCCGGCCTTCATGCGGGTCGAGCCGCTGACGACTTCGGGACCGACGACCGGCGTGATGGCAAGATCGCAGCGGGTGACGATGTCGGCGTCGCGGTTGCAGCTCAAACCGATGGTGTAGGCGCCGACGCTCTGGGCGTATTCCAGGCTGCCGATGACGTAAGGCGTTCGACCGCTGGTGGCGATGCCGACGAGGACGTCGCCGTCGCTCAGGTGTACGCCCTTCAAGTCCTCAACGGCCAGATCGGGACGGTCTTCGGCGCCTTCGACGGCGGTGGTCAGCGCGGCCTTGCCGCCGGCGATGACTCCAACAACCTGCGACGGATGCGTGTTGAACGTGGGAGGGCACTCCACGGCATCCAGGACGCCGAGGCGGCCGGATGTGCCGGCGCCGATGTAGATCAAACGGCCGCCCCGCCCGATCCGATCGGCGATGACGTCGATCGCCTTGGCAATCGCGTCGGTCTCGTCGGCAACCGCAGCGGCGACCTTCGCATCCTCCGAATTGATCAGGTGAACTATTTCGAGCGCGGAGAGCGCATCCAAGTCTTCGGACGCGGGATTGCGCGCTTCGGTAGTGAGGTGCTCGAACATGCCCGTACTTGAAGGGATGAGTATGCGACGAGGCGACTACGCGTCGGCGCGTCTTCTTGATGATCCCTCATTTTATTCAGCAACCGCCGCGCGACATAGATGAGCTGCGCAAAAGGGATAACGAACTGCGCTGGCGGTACTATTGGCCGGTATTCGTTGACTTATCGTGGAGGAAAATCGTCGGCAGCACGATGAAAATCTTGCGTTTTTGCGCACGTGAATAGCATTATTTTTTGCGAACTGGGTGCCATGGCAGCCGCGCTGAGCGGCCAGGTCGGTGAGCTCGACCCAGGTCCACGAGGAGCGGTGCGTATGGCACTCAGCGCGAACCGTGGCCATGGCTCTTTGTTCGAGCCGCGGTGGAGGAGCCGCGTCAGGCGTGTTTGAGTTTCTTGCCGCCACCAATGTTGTGATCGGGCCAGTGGATGGACTGATTGTCGTTGTGTATCTGCTGGCGACGACGTTGTTCGGCGTGTGGCTGGGGCGGGGACAAGCGGACAAGCGCGACTATTTTTTGGGCGGGCACCGGCTGCCGACGTGGACGCTGTTGGTCTCGATCGTCGCGACCGAAACGAGCACGGTGACCTTTCTCAGCGTGCCGGGCAAGTCGTACGTCGACGGGGGCAGCTTCCTCTTTCTGCAGATCGCCTTGGGCTACATCGTGGGCCGGATGGCGGTGATCCTTTTTCTGCTGCCGGCCTATTTTCGCGGCGAGATGCTCACCGCGTACCAGGTGCTGGAGCAGCGGTTCGGCGTGTCGACGCGGCGGCTGGCATCGCTGGTGTTCCTGGTGACGCGGAACGTGGCGGACGGGCTGCGGCTGTTTCTTACCGCGCTGGCCCTGAATATCGCGCTGGGCATCGACATGCTGCCGAGCATCCTGATTGTCACCATCGCGACGGCCATTTACTCGGCGGCCGGTGGCGTGCGGTCGGTCGTGTGGAACGACTGCATCCAGTTCGCCGTGTACATGCTGGGGGCGTTTGCCGCGGCGTACCTGCTGCTCGTACGGTTGCCGGGAGGGTGGGATCAGCTCGTGGCGTTCGGCGAAGCGACCGGCCGCTGGCGGCTGTTCGACTTCGACCCCTCGCTCACCAAGCCGACGATGACGTTTTGGACCGGACTCGTGGGCGGAGCGTTCTTGTCGCTGGCCACGCACGGCGTCGATCAGCTCATCGTGCAGCGTTACTTGTGCGCGAAAAGCCGCTCGGCGGCGGCCTGGGCGCTGGCGTGGAGCGGCATCGTGGTGCTCGCTCAATTCGCACTGTTCCTGTTCATTGGCGTCGAGCTCGCCTGCTTCGAATCGGTGACCGGCGGCATTGGCGACGACGTGTTGCCCGATCAGGCGTTTATGACCTACGTGGTCCGTTATATGGGCGTGGGGTTGACCGGTCTGATCCTGGCGGCCGTGTTGTCGGCGGCCATGTCCACGCTGGCCAGTTCGCTGAATTCGTCGGCCAGCTCGCTGGTGGGCGACTGGATCGCGCCGCTGGTGCCGACGCTGGACGAGCGGAAGTCGCTGCGGCTCTCGCGGATGCTGACGCTGGTATTCGCGGCGGTGCAATGTGCTGTGGCGATCGGCGCGTACGTGATGTCGATCGAAATGGCGATCGTGGACGCAGTGCTCCAGATTGCCGGTTTTGCCATCGGCTTGCTGCTCGGGCTGTACGCCCTGGGCCTGATGGCCCCGCGCACGCCGGAGCGTGTGGCCCTGATCGCGTTCGTCGTCGGCACGGTCGCGACGACGTACGCGATGTTTGGCACGTCGCTGTACGGTTATTGGTATACACTGGTGGGGAGCAGCACGATTGTGGTGGTGGGGCTGTTTCTGGGCGCCTTCGTTGATCGGCGCTCGGCCAATTCAAGTTGATACCCAGTTGTGAGTCATACCATGAAGCGCGGCCGTTTGAATGTCCGCATGATCCGCAGGCTTGCCGTTTACTTTTCGTGCGTCTATCTGTTCGGTGCCGCGAGTAATGCGGCGGGCGGGCCGCCGCCGCGAATCGGCTTCGAGCCGGCCGGCATGGATCCGGCCATGGAGAGCCGCATCGCGCACCTGGTGGGCCGCTCGATCGACGAGGGGAACATGGCCGGCTGCGTGGTGCTCGTGGGCCGGCGCGACGGGATCGCGTTCGAGCAGGCGTACGGGCATCGCAGCCTGGAGCCGGCGATCGAACCGATGACCGTCGACACGGTGTTCGACATGGCGTCGCTCACCAAGCCGGTCGCCACGGCAACGAGCGTGATGGTCCTCATCGAGCGCGGGCAGTTGCGCCTGCAGGACAAGGTCGCCAGGTTCTTTCCGGAGTTCGCGGCGAAGGGTAAGGACAACGTCACGGTCGAGCACTTGCTCGTGCATTCGGCCGGGCTGATTCCGGACAACCCGCTGGCCGACTATCACGATGGGTGGACGTCGGCGAAGCCGATGATTTGCGAGCTGAAGCCGATGGCCGAGCCGGGCACGAGGTTCAAGTACTCCGACGTGGGCTTCATCCTGCTGGGCAAGATCGTGGAGAGCGTAACCGGCAAGCCGGTCGACGGTTTTGCCAAGGAAGAGGTCTTCGCAAAGCTCGGGATGAAAGACACCGGATATCTGCCGGCGGATGAATTGCAGGGCCGCGCCGCGACTACAGAAAAGAGCGAAGGCAAGTGGCTGAAGGGCAAAGTGCACGATCCCCGCGCGGCGAAGATGGGCGGCGTGGCGGGGCATGCGGGCCTGTTCAGCACGGCGGAGGACCTCGCCATTTACGCGAAAATGATGCTCGAGCGCGGCCGCTACGGCGACGTGCGGATTCTCGGCGCGGCGACGGTCGCCGAAATGATCCGGCCGCGGGATGTCGACGGCCAGCACCGGGCACTCGGCTGGGACCACAGAACGGGCTACTCTCGCAACCGAGGCGAGTTGATGAGCGAGCAGGCGTTCGGGCACGGCGGGTTCACGGGCACGGCGATGTGGATCGACCCGGGGCTGGATTTGTATGTTATTTTCCTGTCGAACCGCCTGCATCCGGACGGCGTGGGAGAAGTGAACGACTTGGCGGGGCGGATCGGAACGATCGCCTGCGCGGCGATACGCGGCAAAAGCCAAAACACGCCCGACAACATCGCTCGTCGCGGAACGATTACGAGAACGAGCGGGCGAAGTTCCGCATCGGCGAGCGCGTCGAGCTCACCTGATGAACCCTCCCCCGGCCCCTCCCTAAAAGGGAGGGGGGGCGTGCGGCTGGGCGTAGATGTGTTGGTGGATGATGGCTTCAGGCAGCTCGACGGAAAGCGGGTGGGTCTCATTACGAATCACACGGGCGTTGATTCTGCCGGCCGAACGACGATTGATCTGCTGCACGAGGCGGAGAACGTCAAGCTTGTGGCCTTGTTCAGTCCGGAGCACGGCATTCGGGGCGCGCTGGATCAGTCGCAGATCGCCGATACGGTGGATGAAAAAACGGGGCTGCCGGTATACAGCTTGTACGGCGAAATCCGTCAGCCCACGAGCGAGCAACTGGCGGACATCGACGCGCTGGTGTTCGACATCCAGGACATCGGCACGCGTTTCTACACCTACATCTCGACCATGGGCCTGGCGATGGAGGCCGCGGCGAAGGCGGGCAAAGAGTTCGTGGTGCTGGACCGTCCGAACCCGATCGGCGGCGAGATTATCGAGGGGCCGCTGCTGGACGAGGGCCGCGAGTCGTTCGTCGCCCACCACCGTCTGCCGCTGAGGCATGGGATGACGGCCGGCGAGCTGGCTCAAATGTTTGCCAAGGAACGGGAGATGTCGGGTCTCGCGCTGACGGTCGTTCGGGCCGAAGGTTGGCGGCGCGAGATGCAGCAATTCGACACGGAGCAGTTGTGGGTGAACCCGTCGCCCAACATGCGATCGCTGCGCGCCGCCCTGCTCTACCCCGGGATCGGCATGTTGGAGTTTACGAACATTTCGGTGGGCCGGGGCACCGATACGCCGTTCGAGGTGATCGGGGCGCCTTGGATTCGCGAGCGCGAGCTGGCCGAGCGGGTGAACGGCGCGGGGCCGCCGGGCGTACGCGTGGTGCCGCTGCGGTTTACGCCCACGAGCAGCCGATTCGCGGGCGAAACGTGTGGCGGCCTGAGTTTCATCGTCACCGACTGGGAGATGTTTCGCTCGTTCGAATTCGGGCTCATAGTGGCTCGGGCGCTACGGGAGCTACACCCGGACGATTGGGAGCCGGAACGCTGGATGCGGCTGATGGGAAATGAAGACGTGTACCGGCGAACATTGGCAGGCGATGATGTGGCGGACATTTTGCAATCGATCGAAGAGGATCTCGCAGAATTCCACGAGCGCCGACAGGCATTTGAGCTTTATCGATGATTGCCGAAGATCTCACGCAAAGGCGCTAAGTCGCAAAGGAAGGAAAGAAATCGTCATCAGTTCTTTGCGCCTTTGCGCCTTTGCGTGAGATAAACACCAGGTCGCAACATACAATGGTCAATCAACGACAAGCCGGTTTGCGCCTATGTGTAGCGCTTTACCTGGGGATTTGCGGCGCGGGAGGCCTGGCGGTGCGTGCTGATACAGCAGTGGGCGAGCGGGCGATGGTCGCTACGGGGCATCCGTTGGCGACCGACGCGGCCGGGGCGGTGCTTCGGGACGGGGGTAATGCGGTCGACGCGGCGGTGGCGGCGGCACTCACGCTGGGAGTCGTCGACGGGAACAACTCGGGCATCGGCGGCGGCTGTTTGATTCTAATTCGCAGCGCGGACGGGACGGTGACGGCGATCGACGGTCGCGAAATGGCGCCGGCGGCAGCGCATAAGGACATGTTCGTGCGCGACGGCAAGCCGCTGCCCAGCGCCAGCCAGACTGGCCCGCTGGCGAGCGGCGTTCCCGGCGCGCTGGCCGCCTACCAGATGGCAATCG
>CAZHIV010000379.1:0-4652 GCA_964532675.1 uncultured Planctomycetaceae bacterium | reverse complement strand
GTTTCCCACACCGGCTTGCACACCGTGTAGGGGATCTCCTTCGTGCGGGTCTCCCACACCGGCTTGCACACCGTGTACGTGCGGGTCTTGGTCTCCCACACCGGCTTGCACACCGTGTAGCAGATCTCCTTCGTGCGCGTCTCGGGCACGTACTTCACGCAGTTGATCACGCGCTCTTCGCAGACGCGCTCCCAGCAGGTTTTGTAGCATGTAAACTGCTGCTTCTCGTACTCGACGCAGCGAACAGTTTTCATGACGGTGTGACACCGCATTTGACAACGCGGGGCACAGCATAAATAACGCGCGATTCCACAGAACCCGGCTTCCGCTTTGGCTGGGATAAGCGTCAAAGCCGAGGCTGCGGCGAGCGCAACCATCCAACCTTTCATGTTCCTTCGCCTCCTGTGATTCGTAGGGTCTTTTCCTTGGGCTGGTCGTAGACGGACACTAGGCCCGCCCATAGATAATTCGGGCCGCCAATTCACCGCACCTTAGCTGAACTACGTATTTTCTCCCCCTTGTGCAGTGCGTCGACTCTCGCTACAAGAACCCGCTTTCCTTCTCCTAATCCCTTGCCACATAGCATGTTAGGATCGGAAGGATGGAACGATCAGCCAACTTGTCATGGGCCGCTTGCAGCGACCGTGACAAACGCACCGGACCCTCAGACCGCATCGAAAACAACAGTTGAAGGCAACTTTTCGACTGTAAGGCCCGCATAATCCGCACATCCTGTTCGACTACGCGGCAACTTGCTGTACCACAGGCCGTCCCCTAAAGTGATCTGCCGAGAACTTCCGCTCGAATGATCTCCGCCGACGAGGCATGCCTTGTCCGCTTCCAAGGCCAACTCCAAGCCGGCCCGCGACGTACCCAAAGTGGTGGTGAGCCGACTGAGCCTCTACCTGCGCGAGCTGCAGCGCCTGGCCTCCGACGGCCGCACGAGCGTCAGCTCCAGCCAGCTCGGCAAGCTGCTCGGCGTTACCGATGCCCAGGTCCGCAAAGATCTCGCCTGTTTCGGCCATTTCGGCCAGCCGGGCATCGGCTACCGGTGCGACGAGCTCGTCGCCGAGTTGCGCCGCATCCTGGGCACCGATCGGCAGTGGATCGTCACCATGGTCGGCGTGGGCAACATGGGCCGGGCCCTGCTGCGGTATAAGCGGTTCGCCTCGCAGGGTTTTCGCATCGTGGCGGCCTTCGACGTAGACTCCCGCCTCGTGGGCTCCAAGATCGAGGGCATCCCGGTCTACGACCCGCGCCAGTTGGCCGCCGTCGTGCGGCAAATGGGCATCCAGCTTGGCATGATCACCGTCCCCGCCGCGCACGCCCAGCAGGTTGCCGACGAGCTCGTGGCCGCCGGAATCGCCGGCATCGTGAACTTCGCGCCCGTAACGTTGTCGCTTCCTACAGGCGTCCCCCTCGTCGGCGTCGACCTGACCACCGAGCTCGAGCAGCTCGCGTTCTCGGTTGCCAACGGAAATGCTTCGCGCTAGAGTAGCTGTTGAGAAAAGCTGTTAGCTATTAGCTGTTAGCTATTAGCCAGAAGCTGATGCCCGGTTCTGGCTAATAGCTAACAGCTAAGAGCTAAGAGCTCCCCCTTACCCGGTGGTGTAATGGTAACACTAGGGATTTTGATTCCCTCATTCCAGGTTCGAGTCCTGGCCGGGTAGTTTCGTTAGTGGCTGATTCCTGTAGGGAACGGGCCTCTGTGCCGTTCCGTTGGGCCGTCGCACAACTCGGAACGCCGCAGAGGGCGTTCCCTACAGATTCACACGTTCTACCAATTTCCCGGACAGCCTCATTTCATTGACCGTTAACCGATAGCCGGCAGCCCGATGATCGACTCCGCCGACGCCCGGTTCGCCATCGAGGCGGTGCGTGAAGCCGCCCTGCTCGCCCGCCGCATTCAGCGCGAAATGGTCGGCAGCGAGCTGACGAAGGACGACCGCTCGCCGGTCACCGTGGCCGACTTCGCCGTCCAGGCGCTCATCGCGCGCCGACTGGCCGAACGACTGCCCGGCGCGACGCTCATCGGCGAAGAGCAGGCCGACGCGCTGCGTCTCGAAGAAGGCGTCGACACACTCGAGCAAATCACCCGCTTCGTCCGCACCGCCCTACCCGACGCCACGCCGGAAGAAGTCTGCGGCCTGATCGATCGCGGCAGCTACCCAGAAGGTGCCCAGCCGCCCACAACCTTCTGGACGCTCGACCCGATCGACGGCACCAAGGGCTTCCTCCGCCGCGAGCAGTATGCCGTCGCGCTCGCGCTGGTGCGCGACGGCCAGGTCGAGCTCGGCGTGCTCGGTTGCCCCGAGCTTGCGGACGCCCATCGCCAGGTTCCCGGCGGCCCCGGCACGCTCGTCGCCGCCGCGCGCGGCGAGGGGACTTGGGCGCAGCCGCTCGCCGGCGAGTCCGACTGGAAGCGGCTCCAAGTATCGGACCGCCGCGACGCCGTTTCCGCCCGCATCCTCCGCTCGGTGGAAAAGGCGCACACCAACGTCGACGAGATCGGCCGGCTGGCGGCGCAGCTCGGTACCACCGCGTCGCCGATTGCGATGGATAGCCAGGCGAAATACGCCGTGCTGGCGGCCGGCGAGGGCGACGTGCTGCTCCGGCTGCTATCCCCCTCGCGCCCCGACTATCGCGAAAAGATCTGGGACCAGGCCGCCGGGTCGATCGTCGTCACCGAAGCGGGCGGCCGGATCACCGATCTCGACGGCCGGCCCCTCGACTTCTCCCACGGCCGCACGCTCGCCGCCAACCGCGGCATCCTGGCCACCAACGGCCACCTCCACGACGCCCTACTTACGGCCCTCCGCGCCCTCGGCGCCTAGCGAATTCCAATCTGCCGCTTGCGGCTTAGCGCACCCGCAAATCGCCCGTTGCCGTCCGCACCGATCCCCGATATCCTACAAGGCTACCCCGCCTCCTCGAACGGCCCGAGGAATCCGGGGTTTTCGCCCACTTAATCCGGCCGATTTGTCCGCCCCAACGCCGGACGCCCGTGTAGGTCAGGCTCTGCCTGACATTGCCCCGCGATTGTCAGGCAGAGCCTGACCTACACGGGACTTAGCCGGTGTGCCACCAAGGAGTCTATCGTGTCTCAACTCGTAAAAGATTTGATCGAGGCCGGTGTCCACTACGGGCACCGCGCCAGCCGCTGGAATCCCAAGATGCGGCCGTACATCTACGCCCGCAAGAACCTCATCCACATCATCGACGTGCGGGAGACGGTCCGCGGCCTGCTGCGGGCCAAAAAGTATCTCACCCAGCTCGCCTCGCAGGGCAGCCTCGTGCTGTTCGTCGGCACCAAGCGCCAGGCGGCCGAGGCCGTCGGCCAAGAGGCCCAGCGCTGCGGCATGCCGTTCGTCAACGACCGCTGGCTAGGCGGCACGCTTACCAACTTCCGCACCATCCGCAGCCGGCTCACCCGGCTGGAAGAGCTCGAGTCGCTTCGCAGCGACGAAACAAAATACAGCGCGTACTCGAAGAAAATGCAGTCCGCCTTGAACCGCGAGTACCGCAAGATGTTTCGCAACCTCAACGGCATCCGCACGATGAACCGGCTCCCCGAGTGCCTCATCGTCGTCGATCCGAAGAAGGAGAAGAACGCCGTCAGCGAAGCCCAGAAGCTCGGCGTCGCCACGGTCTCGCTGATCGACACCGATTGCGACCCCGACCTGGTCGACCTGCCGATCCCCGGCAACGACGACAGCATGCGGTCGATCGAGCTGATCATGAGGATGCTGGCCGACGCGATCGCCGGCGGCAAGAACCGGCAAGCCGTCGAAAGCCAGCATGCCGCCGAAGGCGCCGAAGTCGTGATGGCCTCGTAAATACCTCGTTCCCACGCTCCGCCTGGGATCGCACTACCCCCGCCGCTCCGCGGCGCGACCACCCACATCCGACGCAGAGCGTCGAAGTATCTCGTTCCCACGCAGAGCGTGCGAACGAGAAATAGAGGAGATTCCCGATGGCAGACATCACCGCCGCGATGGTCATGAAACTGCGCGACGAAACGGGCCTCCCCATGATGGAGTGCAAGAAGGCCCTTCAAGAGACTAATGGCGATTTCGAGCTGGCCAAGCAGAAGGCCCGCGAGTCGGGCAAGAAGATCATGTCGATCCGGCAGGACCGCAGCACCGAGGAAGGCCACATCGCCGTTTACACCAGCCTCACGCCGGGCGCCGGCGCGATGATCGAGCTGCAAGTCGAGTCGGCCCCCGTCGCCAAGCATGAAGACGTCATCGCCCTGGCCAACGACCTGGCGAAGCAGCTCGCCACCGGCCCCGGCGCCAAAACGCCCGAGGAGCTCTGGCAGCAGCCGGCTCCCAGCCGCAAGGGCACGACGCTCGGGCAGTGGAAGGACGAGCTCGAAAGCAAGATGCGCGAAGTGCTGCGGTTGGCCAGGATCGAGCGCGTCGACGCCCCCACCGGCGGCTACGTCCATCACGATGCCAAGAGCGGCGTGCTCTTGGTCGTCGAAGGAGGCGACGACGATCTGGCGCGGGGCATCGCCATGCACGTCGCCGCCATGCGCCCCAAGGCCGCCACGAAAGAGGAGCTCGATCCCGAGTTGGTGAACAAGGAGCGAGCCATCCTCACCGAACAAGCCCGGCAGGAAGGCAAGCCGGAAAACATCATCGAGAAGA
>CAZHIV010000378.1:0-22987 GCA_964532675.1 uncultured Planctomycetaceae bacterium | reverse complement strand
GGAGTCTTCGATGCCCCAGGATGCAAGCATCTGGGGCGTCGCAAAGCCTCCGCCCCAGCCACCCCATTGAATCAATTCCCGGACGCCCTCATCTATCCTTGTTGCTTATTGCGGTTGGGGTCCTTACCCTTTACGTGAAATCCGATCTGTCGCCGCGGCGGGGACGGCAGGTCCATCATCTTTCGCAGCACCTGAGAGATGACCTTGATCTCGTGGTCGTGGAGCTGCACGGTTTCGGCCAATTTGGTAATCTGCTCAACCAGCTCGCCCGGCGTTGCCATCAGCCGGCGCAGCCGCACGAACGTGCGCATGATCTCGATATTGACTCGCACGGCAGTGGGCGAGTTAAGCACACTTGAAAGCATGGCGACGCCCTGTTCGGTGAACACCCAGGGACGAGTTCGCCGGCCGCCATGCCCAGAACTTGAGGTCGCAAATTGCGACTTCAAATCCGCAAGTTCTTGTGGAGTAAGTTGATACGCAAAGTCGACTGGAAAGCGGTGCCGGTTCCGGGAGACTCGTTCGTTCAGGCGTTTGGTTGGAACGCCGTACAGCTTTGCCAGGTCGGCATCCAGCATCACGCGCTGGCCGCGGATGACGTGGATCGACCGCTCGATCTCCATGGCGGTCGCAACTCGACGGCTCGGTCGCTTTTTGGCCATGGCGTTGAAGATACGCCGACTTGATGTTGGATGCTAGCTATTAACCGGCCATGAGGACGGTTGCTGCCACGTCTGACGTAGCATCCGATCGCAGGATTGCCTACCATTCGCCGCCCTTGGGCTGCGCGCCGTTCCGGCGACGCGTAATCTCGCAACGATTCAGCCGATAGCCGACAGCCGTACTACTTTCGTCTGGGAGGACGATCGATGAATTCCATCCGCCCGTTGGTCACGATCACGATCCTGGTTGTCGTGGGCGCGTTTTTGTACGTGAAGATCAACCAGGGGCCGGTGCACACGGTGCCGCCGTCGAGCGACGCCTGGCCGGGCCAATCGCCGGAGGGCGTGCCGCCGTTGGCCGTCTCGGGCGGGGCGGCCGCTCCAAGCGATAGCCCGGCCCCGCCGTGGAGTGCGAACACTCCGTCGGCGGCAGCTACATCGTCTACCGCCGCGACGCCCGATGTCGGCGCGACCGCCAGCGTCAGCGCGCAGGAGCCGGCCCCCGTACCTGCCGTCCCACCGATTCCCGATTTGCCTGACCTGGCGGCCCCGTCCGACGCCATGTCGGCGACGGCCACTGCAACCGTTCCGCTTCCCAGCGAATTGCCGTCCGACATCCCGACGGCGCGCTATCCAGATCAATCGGGGGACGACGTTACCCCGCCAGCCAACATCGCCGCCATTGCGGCAGGTGCAACTGGGGCAGCCCCGCCGGCTGCCGAACCCGCCGCTCCGCCTACTGCCACGGTTCAGCAGCCGCTCACGCCTGAGGAGGCGAACGAGCTCGATGTCGCCGCCGCCGATTTGACGACGCCGCCGCTGGCCGGGCAGGAGAACCCGCTTCGCCAGTCGCCGCCGCCGGCGGGCAGCGATCGTTACGGCGCGGGCGGAGATCCAACGCTGCCGGCCGAGGTGCAGGCACCGGCTTTGGCGCAGGCGTCGTTTGCCACGAGCTGGCCGGAAATCCAGGCCGTGCTCGACCGGGGCGAGCTGGCCCGCGCGCACGAGCTGCTCACGCAATGGTACGACGACCCCACGCTCACGCCGACCGACGCCGAGCTGGTCGATACGCTGCTGAGCCAGTTGGCCGGTACGGTCGTTTATTCGACGCGGCATGAACTAGAGCCGCCGTACGTCGTGAAGCCCGGCGACACGCTCGAGACGATCGCCAAGCAATATAGCGTGCCCTGGCAACTGTTGGCCAAGATCAACGGCATCCCGGCCGCGGACCAGGTCCAGCCGGGGCAGGAATTGAAGGTGGTTCGCGGCCCGTTCTCGGCCGTTGTCGATCTGGGCCGCAAGCAACTTACGCTGATGGTCGACGACCGTTACGCCGGCAAGTTCCCCGTCGCCGTTCCATCCGCCGCCGCCGTCAGCGAAGGCCGGTGGATTGTGGACAAGAAGCTCGCCGCACCGGCCGCCGCCGAGGTGCAATCCGCATACGCTCCTGAGCCCGACTCGGTCGACCGCGCGATCGTGCTTCGCGGTGAACCCAGCGGCAGCGAGCCTGAAGGCGCTGCGACGCTGATGGTCACCAGCAGCGGAGCAACGAGAATCACCGCGGCCGACGGGCTGCCTGCGATTCACGTTTCGCCGCAAGATGCCGAGGAACTATCGGACATCCTGTCGGTCGGCTCTCGCGTCGTAATTCGGCGTTGAGAAATGTCTGTTGTCCGTTGTCCGTGGTCAGTTGTAAGTTGTTGGTCGAACCGATGAGGCTCGCCGCAAGCGGCCTCTGGCCCTCAACTCTCAACTCTCGACCCTCGACTCTCCACATGTACAACCGCGACGCGCTCCAGCGGCTGATCCAGGACAAGGCACTGAAGCTGGGCGACTTCACGCTGGCTTCCGGCAAGAAGGCCAGCTACTACCTCGACTGCCGCCAGGTTACGCTCGACGCCCAAGGCGCCCGCCTCGTGGGCGAGGGCATGCTTGAGGTGTTGTCGGGCGACCTGCCCGAGCTGGTGGGCGGGATGGCGATCGGCGCCGATCCGATCACGGCCGCCATCCTCACGCTCGCCGGGGTGCGCGGCTTGCCGCTGCGGGGCGTGATGGTCCGCAAAGAGGCCAAAGCGCACGGCACCGGCCGGCTCGTGGAAGGCCCGTTCCGCGCGAGCGAATCGATCGCCATCGTGGAGGACGTCGTCACCACCGGCGGCTCGAGCCTCACGGCCATCGAGCGCTGCGAGGAAGTCGGTTTGAAAGTCCAGCGCGTGCTGGCGATCGTCGACCGGCTCGAAGGCGGCCGAGAGGCGTTTGCAGCGCGCGGCTACGAGCTGACGTCGCTGTTCACGATTCGAGATTTTGGTATCGGCGAATAGGTTTTGTCCGTTGTCCGTGGTCCGTTGTCCGTTGTCTGTTGTCCGTTGTTTGTTGCAACTGACCACGGACCACGGACAACGGACCACAGGCAACGGACCACCCACCATGGAAACCACGCTCCACCGCCAGTTGAAGCAGCGCTATGCTACCGAGGGCGCGCTCTTGGAGCAGCGTCTGGGGCGGTATCGGATCGACGTCTTGCAGCCGGGCCAGCTCGTGGAAATCCAAGTGGCTCCGCTGGCGGCCATTCGCGATAAGGTTGCCGCCCTGCTGAAAAAGCATCGCGTGCTGGTCGTCAAGCCGATTGTCGCCCGCAAGCACCTGGTCAAGCTGCGCCGGGCGGGCGGCCGGGAAACGTCGCGCCGCCGCAGCCCCAAGCAAGGCACCTTGCTCGACATCTTCGACGAGCTGGTGCACTTCACGCGGGTGTTTCCCCATCGCCGGCTGACGCTCGAAGTGCTGCTGGTAGAAATCGAGGAATGGCGCTATCCGGGCCACGGCAGGCGGCGATGGCGGCGCGACAACGATCACCAGGTGCAGGACCAGCAGCTGCTCGACGTGCTCGGCGTTCACACGTTTCGCACCACGGGCGACCTGTGCCGGATGCTTCCGCCCGCCCTGCCGCAGCCGTTCCATACGGGCCACCTCGCCGAGCATTTGGACGTCGCGCGGTGGATCGCCCAGCGAATGGCCTACTGCCTGCGCGAGACGGGTGCGATTCGCTCGGTGGGCAAGCAGCGGGGAGCGTGGCTGTACGAGCGTCCGGCGAAGGCGGCTTAATTGAGTGTATCCGGGAATCAATCTCTGTAGGGAACGGCCTCTGTGCCGTTCCGTCGGTCGAACGCAAGGCCACGGAACGCCGCGGAGGGCGTTCCCTACAGATTCATCGCATTCTGGTCGGGTCAGAGTGCCTTGGTTGTTTCGGCAAGTGCCCGCCGACCGAGGATGGGTCGGCTCTATCTATCAGCCGCCGCACGCGCATCGCTCTTGCCCAAAATGCCTCTGCCCCGTAACCTTGCTTGGTTGCCGGCAAGTCAAGGTTCCCCATGAGCGAAGCTGAACTTTTAACTCCCAAGCGCTCGCCGCTGCGTCGGCTCACCGGCGTGCAGGTCGTCGGCACGGGCAGCTACGTGCCCGAAATGGTCGTCACCAACGAGGCGCTGGCGAATCTTGGCTGCGATGCCGAGTGGATCATCCAGCGCACGGGCATTCGCGAACGCCGCCACGCCCCGCCGGACATCTCCACGAGCGACATGGCCGTGGCCGCGGCGGAGCGTTGCCTCCAGGCGGCCGGCGTCGATCGCCGCGAAATCGATCTCGTCGTGCTGGCCACGCTGTCGCCCGATTATTTGTTGCCGGCCACGGCCGCGGCCGTGCAAAACCGCCTGCGGCTCAACTGTGCGGCGATGGACGTATCGGCCGCCTGTGCCGGGTTCATGTACGCGCTGGTGACCGGCATGCAGTTCGTCGCCACCGGATCGAGCAAGCTGGCGCTGGTGATCGGCGCCGACACCAACAGCCGCGTGATGAATCCGGACGACAAGAAAACGTTCCCGCTATTCGGCGACGGCGCGGGAGCCGTGCTGCTGGCCAAAGGAAGCGAGGAGCAAGGATTAGTTTCGTACACGCTGGGCGCCGACGGATCGGGCGAGCAGTTGCTGGTGCGCCCGGCCGGCGGTTCGCGCGTGCCGCTCAGTGCCGCCAGCCGCAACGGCGCTTCGTGGTTCGTGCGGATGGACGGGCGGCCGGTGTTCAAGTGGGCCGTGCGGCTGCTGGAGGATTCCTCGCGCCAGGTGCTGGAGGCGGCCGGACTTGAGACCTCGGATGTCGACCTGTGGCTGTTTCACCAGGCCAACATCCGCATCCTCGACGCGGCGGCCGACGACCTGGCCATCGATCGCAAGAAAGTCGAAACGCACATCGACCGCTACGGCAACACGTCGGCCGGCAGCGTGCCCATCGCGCTGGACGAAGCGCTCCGCGCCGGCCGCTTCGCGCGGGGCGACCTGCTCCTGATGTGCGGCTTCGGCGGCGGCCTCTCCTGGGGCACGGCGCTCGTGCGCTGGTAACACAATTCTCGTTCCCACGCTCTGCGTGGGAACGCAGCACTTTTGACGCTCTGCGTCGAGGGAACTTCGGACGCGCCGCGGGAGCGGCGGAGTATTGCGTTCCCACGCGGAGCGTGGGAACGAGCTACGGACGAATGAGCAAAACAAAACAACTTCCCACCCGCCGCCAGGTCAAAACGGCCGACACCTGGGACCTGTCGAGCCTCTTCGAGAACGACGCCGATTGGGAGCGGGCGTTCGCCGCCTGGGAGAAGCAGATTCCCGGCTACGAGAAGTTCCGCGGCAAGCTCGGCGCAGGCCCTGGCAACCTCGCCAAGTGCCTGGCATTCGACAGCGACTTCGACCGTGCGGGCGAGCGGCTCGGCACGTATGCGTACCTCAAGACGGCCGAGGACACGGCCGACAGCGCCAATCAGCGGATGCTCGGCCGGTACGAGCACGCGGCCACGCATGCCGCCGAGGCGGCCAGCTTCATTCGTCCTGAAATCCTCGCGCTGCCCGCGAAAAAACTCGATGAATATATCCGCGCCAAGCAACTGAGCCGCTTCCGGCTGCAGCTCGAGCGGCTCATTCGCTACAAGCCGCACACGCTTGGCCGGGGCGAAGAGAAGCTGCTGGCCATGCAGCACGAGATGGCGGGCGCCGCCGGCCGCGTGTTCCGCCAGCTCACCGACGCCGACTTGAAATTCGGCCTGTGCCGCAACGAGAAGGGCGAGCAGATCGAGCTGTCGCACGCCACGTTTGCCAGCTTCCTGCGCTCGCCGAGCCGGGCCGTACGCCGCCGCGCGTTTCTCCAGTACTACGAGCAGTTCCAGCACCACGAAAACTCGCTCGCCGCGGCGTTTTCGAGCTCCGTGCAGAAGGACGTGTACTACGCCAGGGCCCGCGGTTACCCGAGTGCGCGCGAGGCGTCGCTGTTTCACGACAACATGCCGGTCGCGGTGTACGACAACCTCATCGCGGCCGTGCGCGGCAAGCTGCCGGCCGTGTATCGCTATTTCGATCTGCGGCGCCGCAAGATGCGGCTCCGCGACATCCATCACTACGACACGTACGTGCCGATTCTCAGCGAGCTCGACACGCGCCATACGTGGAAGCAGGCGGTCGCCGCGGTGGTCGAATCGCTGGAACCACTTGGCGACGAGTATTGCCGCGTGCTGGCCGCGGGCCTCAACGGCCGCTGGTGCGACCGCTACCCCAACCAGGGCAAGCGCAGCGGCGCGTTCAGCAGCGGCACGTACGACGGCTGGCCGTACATCCTCATGAACTACCAGCCGGACGTGCTGGACCACGTCTTCACGCTGGCCCACGAGGCGGGCCACTCGATGCACAGCCACCTCTCGGCAAAACATCAACCGTACGAGTACTACAATTACACGATCTTCGTCGCCGAAGTGGCCAGCACGTTCAACGAGCAACTGCTCAGCCGGCATCTCATGCAGAAAGCCGCGACCGCCGGTCGCGGAAGTAGAGCGCGGGCTTACCTTATCAACCGCGAAATCGACTCGATCCGCGGCACGATCATCCGCCAGACGATGTTCGCGGAGTTCGAGAAGGTCGCCCACGCGCTGGTCGAGGCCGGCGAGCCGCTCACGGTCGAGTGCCTCAAGACCGAGTACGGCAAACTGCTGGCCGATTACTTCGGCCCCGATTTCGAAATCGACGACCAGTTGAAGCTCGAATGCCTTCGCATTCCGCACTTCTACAGCGCGTTCTACGTGTACAAGTACGCCACCGGCCTGTCGGCCGCGATCGCGCTGAGCGAGCGCGTCGTGAACGGCGGCAAGCGCGAGCTCGGCGACTACCTGTCGTTCCTCCAGGGCGGCTGCTCGAAATGGCCGCTCGATTTGTTGCGCGACGCGGGCGTCGATATGACCCGGCCCGAGCCGGTCGATACGGCGCTTTCCTATTTCGAGCGACTGGTGGCAGAACTGGACGATTTGCTCTGACGCCGCGCCATTATCCATTACATTTCAACGAAGAGCTGGCCGAAGCGGCGCACCGGAGGTATCTGATAATGGCCGGTGAAATACCAGCGCTTCAATGGCGGTGGCAGCGTTAATGCCAGCCACACCGTCACGGCTGTTGACAGCGGGAACGCGAGGCCGGGCCCGATGCCGATCCACATCAAAATGGGCGGAACCGCAACGGCGGCCAGAACCGCCACCAGCGGGCCGACGAACACGATATCGTAGCCGGGAATGATCAAACGGCGCGTCGCCACGCGGCCGAGCAGTGATATGGGCGGTCGACATCGGCCCAGGTAAATCCCGAGACGAACTCCGACGCAGATTATGGCGAACAAGCCGTGGAAAGTCAGCACTCCGCGAACGAAACCAGGCTCCTCACGGAAGTGAATCGCCACGCCGTAGAATATGCCGCCCACGAGCAGTCCTATCAAAGCCGCTTGCAGCGGCGTGAGGCCGATCCACCAGTGCTCGTCGTCGGCCGGCATGATGGGCCAGGGAATCTCCGGCGCGGGTTGCCGCTCGAACGGAACCAGGTGAAGGGCTTCGCGCCGTGCCTCGCTGTAGGGAAAGTCGCGCAGTGAAGCCTCAATGCCCAAACGCACGATGCCGTAGGATGCGAACGCAACGACCAGCCAGGCGAAGGGGTGAACAAGGAATTGCAGGCTAACGACCATCAACGCGACAAACGCAATGCTGGACCATCGTGCTTCAAACAGCCAGTGCCAATAAGCAAGGATGGCGCAGTAGACAATGAGAAAGACAACGATCGGTGCCACGAGCACTATAAGATTCCCGTATGGCGGCAACAGACTGAAGGCCAGCAAGATCGAGATGAATGCCGCATCCTGCCACACCAGTTTTAAGGGACCGAGCGGCAGCGGCTGGGGGTACTTCCAGGGCGTCTGCGCCAGCCATCTGCCGTAGTGCCGATTTGCCACGGGATGGAATGCGACCACCCGATAAAAGCCGTACAGCGCCGCGATCGGGATCAAAGCGAACGCATGAGCCGGGCGAGATACCATTCCCATTTCCGACTCGGTCAGCACGGGTGCGAACACGCGGAGCCAGACTATAAGCGCCCGCTGCCCCAACCAAATGACCAGCACGCACGCGACGGCAGCCCACAGAATGGCGTCCGAAACGAGCACGACCCGCAGCCACTGGCGAAAGCGCCCCAGCATCATGGCGGCGTTCCCCTTTCCCGCTCGAAGTAGAACTCGATGTTGTCGAGCGTCGCGGGGTTCAGCAGCCGTTGGAGGACGTCGGACATGGGCCCCTCGGTGCCCGTCAACCGCCGCAGTCCGTCCGGCGTGTCCAGCGCTGCCAACTGGCCATCGCGGATGATTGCGATGCGGTCGGCCACTTCCTCCACCAGCTCCGGCACCGGCATCGTCATCACGATGGTCACGTCCTCGCGCGCCGCCAGTCGCTGCAGCACGCGTTTGAGGGCCAGGATGCCGGACGGATCGAGCCCGCCCGAGAACGGCTCGTCGAGTAGCAGATAAGGTGCCTCGGTGATCAATGCCGCCGAGAGCGAAACCTTCTTCAACTGGCCGGCCGACAAGCTGGCGATCGGCTGGTCACCTTGGTCCGTGAGATCGAACAGCCGCAGCAGCCGGTCCGCATGGTCGAACAATCGCAAGTCTTCGATGCCATACAGTCGGCCGACAGCAAGGATGAACTCCCGAGCCGTGCGAAGCTTGGGAAACCAGGCGCGATCGGGCAGATAGACGATGCGCTTCCGCAGCTCGCTCTCGCTCTCGATGGATTCACGTCGCCGCAGGCCGTCGAACTCCACAAAACCGGTGTGCGGCCAGAGAACTCCCGCCAACACGCCCAATAACGTCGTCTTGCCCATGCCGTTCGGTCCCACGACGGCGACGACCTCGCCCGTTTTGACCTCGAAACTGATGTTCGAGAGCACGGGCCGAATGCCGTAGTGATGCGTAACGTTGACGACGCGGATCATGGGTCTCCCTTGCTCAATCTCGTTACCGCGTGATCCACAGAAACGGCGTGCCGGCTTCGTCGATGCGGACCTCGCTGCCGAGGCGGGCCTGGGCCAGCACGCGGTCGAGGAGCCGCTTGTAGAAGGTGCGCGTGCGCGGCATGCGGATTTGGATCTCGCTTGGCTCGATGTCGTGTGCTGACAGCGCTGCATGATCGAGGTAGAGCGGGATCTTCAGTCGCGGGCCGATCGCGGCGAGCGTTTCCTCGAGCGTGTAGCCGTCGATCTCGGCGTTCAGGAACTCGAACAGCGAGGGCGCCGTCCGCCCCGGCGTCTGCTGCAATTGCCAGCCAACGGGCCAGTGCGGCATGTCGTGGTCATCGGCTTTGCCAGCAGCCACAGTGGCGACAGGCGGCCCGCCTGTCGCAACGCGAAATACAACGGGCTGGGCGCGAGACTTTTCCGGCTTCAAGATCAACCCGTAAACGCGCAGCATCATGGCCAGGCCGGTGCCGGCCGACAGGTCCTGCAGTTCATCCGGTACCGCTGCCGCCTCGCGGAGGGCACCATCGGCCTCGGCGTCGAGCGAGAGTTTCAGCGTGAACTTGCGCTGCAGCCGGTCGAGGACCGCGCGCGGCGTTTGCCCTTTGGTTTCAAAATCTATCGGTTGGGCAAGATCGGCGAAAACGGCTTCGATTTGCGTTTCGGTCAGGCCGAACATGCCGCGCGGCGCGGTGAGCGATTCGCCGCCGTCGGCCGCCAGGCGTTCGAAATAGTCTTTCAACCGGCCGGCGTCGCGGCGAGAAAACGTGCCGCCGGGGAGCCGCAGCTCGTTGCGCGACGTTACGATGCCGCTAACGTGGTAGCGGGGCTCGTCGGGCGTGCCGCGGCTTTCCACCCGCGGTTCGTCGCCCGGCCGTGCCGCGCGGATGCGGACGTTGTCGATGCCCATCCCGGTGAGCAGTTGCAGCCATTCGTGGGGCGCGGTAATTTGCACTCCGCGCTCCGCGGCCAACTCCAGCTCGATCGGCGCCGCGGCATGCGACATCGCCGTGAGGAACACAATGGGAAACGCGCCGAGCGTGCGTCGTGGTTTCATAAAGCAAGTATAGCACCGCCGACCGCACGGTCAGCGCTAACGTTTAGCGTCGGCGGCTACGCCGACCGACTACCGACAAGTTCGGCCTTTCGGCCGACGCCAAGGAGATCAATCGCCATGCCCCGTCCCGTCACTTTGTTCACCGGCCAGTGGGCCGATCTGCCGTTGGAAGACATGTGCCGCAAGGCGAGCGACTTCGGTTATCAAGGGCTCGAGCTGGCCTGCTGGGGCGACCATTTCGAGGTCGACAAGGCGACGAACGACGCAGGCTACGTCGGCGCGAAGCGCGACCTGCTGGACCGCTACGATCTGCAATGCCACGCGATCAGCGCGCACCTGGTGGGCCAGGCCGTGTGCGACCGCATCGACGCGCGGCACAAGTCGATCCTGCCGCCGCACGTGTGGGGCGACGGCGACCCGGCCGGCGTCAACCGCCGCGCCGCGGAGGAAATGAAGAACACGGCCCGCGCCGCCCAGCAGCTCGGCGTGGGCGTGGTGAACGGCTTTACGGGCTCGGGCATCTGGCACCTGCTGTATTCGTTCCCACCGGTGCCCAACTCGATGATCGAAGAAGGATACTCGCAGTTCGCGGAGCGATGGAACCCGATCCTCGACGTGTTCGGCGAATGCGGCGTGCGGTTCGCGCTGGAGGTGCATCCCACCGAAATCGCGTTCGACATCGTTTCGGCCGAGCGGGCGCTGGGCGCCATCCGCAACCGGGAGGAGTTCGGTTTCAATTTCGATCCCAGCCACTTGCTATGGCAGGGCATGGACCCGGTGGAGTTCATCCGCGCCTTTTCGAACCGCATTTACCACGTGCACATCAAGGACGCGATCGTATCGCTGAACGGCCGCAGCGGCATCCTGGCGAGCCACCTCAATTTCGGCGACCCACGTCGCGGCTGGGACTTCCGCTCGCCGGGCCGCGGCGGCGTGAACTTCGAGGAAGTGATCCGCGCGCTGAACCAGATCGGCTACGAAGGCCCGCTCTCGGTCGAATGGGAAGACTGCGGCATGGACCGCGAACACGGCGCCCGCGAAGCCTGCGAGTTTGTCCGCAAGCTCGATTTCGAGCCCAGCGGCGTGGCATTCGACGCGGCCTTCGCGGAATCGTAGACCGAGCTGTGCCAGATTGTGCGCGGGTCGCGTCAGGCTGTGCGCGGGTCTCCCGACCCCTGACCGAAGGTGTCATTGCTTCCTACTGCAACAGGAGACCTGCGGTCAAGATAGGTGCGGGGTCGGCAGACCCGCGCACAACAGGGTCATGCTTTTGACGGTTGTGGGCCGACGTGTTACGATTTCAATGTCGCCGGCTGCTCACACGGCGCAAATCGATCGCCGGCCTTTCGCGTCCCTAGGGCGTCACCGGAATGCAACAGATCACCGTCGAAACACGTCTGGTCGAAAGCCTCTCCGAGACTTCGGGTCAGGTCGTGCTATGCGATGAACATGGCCGCGTTCTCGGCCTGTTTTCGCCGGTGCTCGACCGGCCGCGGATCGAAGACTTGCAGCTCGAGCCGCCGCTTTCGATTGAAGAGACGGAACAGTTGCGAAAGAACCGCACCGGCAAGCCCTTGGAAGAGATCCTCGGCCGGCTGGGTCTCTGATGAGATACCGCGTGCTGTGGGCGCCGAATGCGGAAGAAAAGCTTGAGGCACTACTTCAAGCAGAGTCCGAACCGGCAATCCTCGCCGGAGCAGCCAGGCAAATCGATCAGTTTCTCATGAGGGCGCCGAAATCGTTGGGCGAATCCCGTTACGACACGATTCGCGTCGGCTTCGCATATCCGCTCGGCGTGCAATTCGAAGTGATGGACGACGTGCGTACCGCCATCGTCCACGATGTCTGGCGCATCGACCGAAAGTAAGCGTCGTTGCACACACGGGCAGCTTTTCCAGCCATCTAAGCGCCAGTCATGGTTCGTGCGCAATCTCCACGCCGCCAAAGTTCTGCCGATTCATTTCAATCCGGCAGCACGGTGGGGCTGACGTTGAAATGTTTGGCCAGGGTTTTGATGTGCGCTTTGCTCAGGGCCCGGTCACCGTTGAGGATTTTGGGGCCGAGGGAGCGGTCGCCGAGGAGTCGGCCGAGGTCGGAGGCCGTCATGTTGCGGTCTTTCATCAGGAAGCGAAGCACGGCCAGGGCATCGAAGCCGCGCGGTGCGACTCCATCGGTTTCGTCTTCGTAGCGCTCGACGAGGATCGTCAGTGTGTCTAGATATTTGAGTTGCCCTTCCGTAGGATTGGCCACGGCCGTCAATTTGTTGATTAAGTCGATGGCGTTTTCGTAGGCAACTTCATTATGGATCGCGGCGGGCGGATGAAGGCGCACGAGCGAGTCGAAGTCAGCCGGAAGGGCATGCTGGCTCATGTCTCTGTCGCTCTGTCAGCCATTGCTAAAATAGCGGATGCTACAATAGAGTAAGCATTTGCGAATGGCAGGCAACGGCAATGATCTGTTTCTCCGTATTCGGCGTAAACGCGTGGCGGTGCCTCGCGGCGTTTTTGGCGGTCGCTGCCGTTGCCGCGCGTGGTGCGGCAAATGATGCAGCGGCCAACTCGCCCGCCGAGCTGCGTGCCGCGTGCCAGCGGCTGGATGCGGAGTACCGCCGCGAGCTGGGGCATCTGGCGCACGTGGCGTTCGCACGGGGTTGGCCGCAGCTTGGCGAAGCGGCTCGTGGTTGGCGGCCGGCGGCGCCGAAGAGCGGGTCGCTCTTGTTCGTCGCGCCGGATCAGTATGGCGGCGATACGGTCGCCAACGTGAACTCGCCCGGCGATTCGCCCGACGACGTCCAGCCGTGGCTCGATCAATTCGACATGTTGCGGCGTCGGCAGGCCGATGCCTTGTTTGAACTTGCCCACGATGCTGCGCAGGCCGGTCAGCTTTCGCTGGCCTTTCAATGGGCCACCGAGGCGGTGCGCGAGAACCCGGACCATGCCGACGCGCGGCGCGTGCTGGGGTACGAACAGCACGCCGGCCGGTGGCTTACGGGTTACGGCATCCGCATGGCAGAGACCGGCAAAACGTGGAGCCCGAAATTCGGCTGGCTGACCGAGCAGGACATCCCGCGCTATGAATCGGGCGAGCGGCTCGCGGGATCGCGGTGGCGGCCGGCGGAGGAGGATGCCGCGCGGCGGCAGCACATCAAGAATGGTTGGCAGGTCCGCACCGACCATTTCCTGGTCACCACGAACCACAGCCTGGAGGCGGCGGCCGAATTGGCGGCGCGGCTCGAGCGGCTGCACCAGGTGTGGCGGCAGCTGTTCGCCGGGTTTTATCTCACGGAGAACGAAGTGCGGCGGGTGTTTGCGGGCGAGCGACCGCCGCGCCGACAGGTGCGGCCGTTCCGCGTTTACTATCACCAGGACCGCGACCAGTACGCGGCTGCGCTGCGCCGTCGCCAGCCGCGGATCGCGGAAACGCTGGGGATCTATTTCGACGCCGACCGCGAGGCGCATTTCTTTGCCGCCAGCGTGGCGACCGGCGGCTCTGCCGTCGGATCAAGCGGAGGCGAGCCGCCGGGCACCGCCCGCAGGGTGGTCGCCACGCTGTACCACGAAGCCGTGCACCAGTTGTTCCAGGAGTCGAAATCTTCGGCGCGAAAGATCGCGGAGACGGCCAATTTCTGGGTTGTGGAGGGCGTGGCCACTTATTTCGAAACATTGACCGAACACGCCGACGACGCGGCCGGTCTGTACTACACGGCGGGCGAGGCAGCGGCCGGTCGGCTGCCCGCGGCGCGCGCCCGGTTGGCGGACGGCTTCTACGTGCCGCTGGCCGAGTTGACGCGCCTCGGCAAGGACGAGCTGCAGCGGCATCCGGAGCTCGCCAAGCTCTACAGCCAGTCTGCCGGGCTGGCGGCATTTTTCATGGATGGCGACGGCGGCCGCTATCGCGAAGCGCTGGTTCACTACCTGGAAGCGGTGTACGCCGGGCGCGACACGGCCGAGTCGCTGGCCGACGCCGCCGGGAGCGGCTACCAAGAGCTCGATACGCAGTATCGCGGCTACATCCAGAGCTTGCCGTAGCGGCGGCCGAAGGTTATCGTTGTGAGGATACATCGCCCTGCGAATCGAACGAACGGAATGGTGCCATGATCGAAATTTTCGCCCACATTACGCAACAGGAGCTGCCCGGCTTCTGGCTGGCGGCGGCAGCCGGCTTCCTCGGCGGCGTGGCGGTGACCGTCGCCATGCTGGCGCGGAAATTGAAATGACGAATGAGCGAATGACGAATGTCGGAATGCGAATCGTTCATCATTCGACATTCGTCATTCGATAATTCGACATTTTCAACGGTGGCTATAGCTCAGTTGGTTAGAGCGCTAGATTGTGGATCTAGAGGTCGAGGGTTCGAGCCCCTCTAGCCACCCTTCGTGAAACCACCTGCCGACTCGCCAGTCGGCAGGTGGTTTTTTTCTCCCCAGCCCCCAGTCCCCCGCACCCAGCCCCCAACTATGACCGAACGCGAACGCTGGATCGTGTACCCGCTGTTGTTTCTCGCTTTGGGCGCCGCGCTGCGCGATAAGCTGTTCGATCAAACCACCAGCAGGAGCATCATTTGCGAGGACATCATTTGCCAGGAGTTGACGGTGGTCGATTCCGAGCCGCGCGGCAACCGGCGGGTTGGAGTGATGGCCAGGATTGGCCGCACGGAATCGAATACCGGGCTGCTCGAAGTGAACGGCGTCGTGAACGCGCAGCAGTACGCCTACCGCGACGTGCCCTTCATGCCGGGCTTGCCGCTGGGCATCTCCTGGCCGGATGTGTTTCGCGCGTTGCAGCAAGCGGCCCAGCGCCAGCAGCCGGCGAATTCGCCTGCGCAACCGTCGCCATTGCAACCGCGGCCTGCGCAGCCGCCCGAGCGATCTTCGCCCGCGGCACCGCTGGCCGATCCGGCTGAAAAGCGGTAGGATGCAGGGGAGCATCGTGCTCATTGGCATCTTGCACCTGGGGGCAAGCAGGAGCGGCGGCATGAACGAATTCTTCAAAACTCGCCCGGCCACCGCCGGCGCCGGGATCGTGATCGGCCTGGTGATCGGGCTCAATATCCAAGGCCTTTGGCCGAGCGTGCCGCTGCACGCCTCGGCCACCCACGGGCTGGATAAATTCGCCATCGCCACCGGCCTGGTGGACGATCGCGTCGAGGCGTTGTATTTCCTCGATTACCTTACGGGCGATTTGCGCGCGGCCGTGATCAACCCCAAAACGGGCAAATTCAACGCGTTCTTCACGCGCAACATCGCGGCCGATTTCGGCGGCGCCGGACGCGGAATGGGCTACCTGCTAGTCACCGGGTCGGCCAACATGCCCCGCGGCACGGCAAATTTCCAGTACGCTAACAGCATCGTCTACGTGGCCGACGCGACGACCGGACAGGTGGCGGCTTACACCATCCCTTGGAACTCGAGTCTGCACGCGGCCGGCAAGACACAGTACGGCGAGTTTCAGCCGCTCGACACCCAGCCGTTCCGCACCGCCTTCGTCCGCGACGAGCCCCAGCCACAGCCACCCGACGCCGCGCCCTGACGACAGCAACAGGATGAAGATTCACGTCAACGGAGAACTGCGCGAAGTGGCCGCGGGCTGCACGATTGCTCAACTGCTGGACGAACTGGGTGCGAGGCAGCCGCACGTGGCCGTCGAGCTGAATCTCGAAGTCGTCCCTCGCGCCGAGCATGCCGATACCGAACTGCACGAGGACGATCGATTGGAAGTGGTCACGCTCGTCGGCGGCGGATAGGAATTCACCACAGAGGCACAGAGAGCACAGAGGAGGATATTTGTCGTTGCAAATTTGTAACTTGTCATTTGGCCATTTCTGAAATGACAAATTTGAAATTACAAATTACTAACGACAAATCTCCTGTCTTCACTCCGTGCCCTCCGTGTCTCTGTGGTTAAACAATATTTTTTGGTTGGGATTGTGATGTCAGTAGCATTGGATTCGACAACGGACGCCTTACAGCTCGGCACGCATCGCTTTGCCAGCCGGCTGATCGTCGGCACCGGCAAGTACGCCGATTACGAGATCATGGGCGAAGCCTTGGCCCGCAGCGGCAGCGAGTGCATCACCGTCGCGGTGCGGCGCGAGCGGCTCATCGACGCCGCGGGCAACAACCTGCTCGACTTTATCGACACCAGCCGCTACACGCTGCTGCCCAACACGGCCGGCTGCTTCAACGCCGACGATGCCGTGCGCGTCGCCCGGCTGGGCCGCGAGATTCTGCTCGGCCTGGAGAACCCCGGCGCCGATTGGGTCAAGCTCGAAGTGTTGGCCGACAAACGCACGCTGCTCCCCGATCCGGTGGCCACGCTCCAGGCGACCGAGCGGCTCGTGGCCGACGGCTTCCAGGTCCTCTGCTACACGACCGATGACCCGGTTACGGCCAAGCGGCTGAAAGACGCCGGCGCCACCAGTGTGATGCCGGCCGGCAGCCCCATCGGCTCCGGCCAGGGCATCCTCAACCCGAACAACATCCGCATCTGTCTGGAGTATCTCAAAGAGGGCGATCCGGACTACCCGGTCATCGTCGACGCCGGCGTCGGCACGGCCAGCGACGTAACGATCGCCATGGAGCTGGGCGTCGACGGCGTGCTCTTGAACACCGGCATCGCCCACGCGAGAGACCCGCTGCGCATGGCCGACGCCATGCGGCACGCCACCGAAGCCGGCCGCCTGGCGTACCTCGCCGGCCGCATCCCCAAGCGGCTCTACGCCACGGCCAGCAGCCCGGAGGAAGGGGTTATTTCACGTGCGCCGAGATAGAAAGGCGTGTACAATTGAGCGGCTGGTTCCGTCACGGAAAGGAAAAAGGGTAACCTCCCATGCAACTGACTCCCGACGCAATTTTTGAAGCCGCAATGAAGCTGCCGGATAACGAGCGCTTGGACTTGGCTAGCCGCCTGCTGGACACAATCCCTCCGGGCATCATGTCCACCGACGACCCAGAATTCATTGCCGAATTGGATCGACGATTCAACGATGGTTCGCCATCGATTCCGTGGTCTGAAATTCGGGATCGGCACTAATGCCTGCCGTCAAAGTCGCGTTTCACCGCTCGGCGGACAAGGAGTACGAGGAAGCGTTCAAGTATTACTCGGAGCGCTCCCCGGACACGGCACGGCGATTTAAGGAAGCGGTCGACGCGGCGGTGCGTCGCATTGCCGAGGTGCCAGATTCACTGTCTCGGATATCAGGTGCAAATCGCTGGGTACGCGTGCAGCGGTTTCGATACATTCTGGTTTTCCGGCCGCGAGGTCCGGATGAAGTAGTTGTAGTAGCGGTCGCCCACACCAGTCGTCGACCTGGATATTGGCGACGACGGAAATAATCCAACTGGTACTTTGACGGCATGCAACTCACTGCCGCGGATATCCTGGGCCCGGAGGGCCGCATTGCGGCGCGGCTGGCGAATTATGAGCATCGGCCGCAGCAGCTCGAAATGGCCGAGGCGGTAGCGCGGGCGATTGCCGCGAAGCGGCACCTGGTGGCGGAGGCCGGCACCGGCGTCGGCAAGAGTTTTGCCTACCTCGTGCCGGCGATTCTGGCCGCCACCGATGCCGAAGCGAAAATAACGAAACGCGACGACGGCAACGACGACGACAAACCTGCCCCGAAGATCGTCATCTCGACCCACACGATCAGCCTGCAGGAGCAGCTTATCGGCAAGGACCTGCCGCTCTTGAACGCGGTGATCCCGCGCGAGTTCTCGGCCGTGCTTGTGAAGGGCCGGCGGAACTACCTCAGCCTGCGACGGCTCAATCTGGCATTAGCCCGCAGCGGCAGCCTCTTCAACGACGACGAGCAGCTCGCCGAGGTCCGCAAGATTCGCCAGTGGAGCAAGTCGACCGCCGACGGCTCGCTGAGCGACCTCCCGTTCCGGCCGCTGGGCCAGGTGTGGGACGAGGTGGCCAGCGACAGCGGCAACTGCCTGGGCCGCCGCTGCCCCACCTACAACCAGTGCTTCTATTACAAGGACCGCCGCCGCGTGCAGCACGCGCAGATCCTGGTCGTGAACCACGCCTTGCTGTTCAGCGATATCGCCTTGCGGCGCAGCGGCGTGAGCATCCTGCCGGACTACAACGTCGTGATACTCGACGAGGCGCACACCATCGAGGCCGTGGCGGGAGACCACTTGGGCATCACCGTCACCAGCGGCCAGATCGAGTACGCGCTCAACAAGCTGTACAACGACCGCACGAACAAGGGCCTCTTGGTCCATCACGGCCTGGTGAAGGAGCAGCAGCAGGTCGATCGCTGCCGTCACCTGGCCGACTTGTTCTTCGCCGACGTCTACGACTGGCGCACGAATGCTCCCCTCCCTCGTAGGGAGGGGCAGGGGGAGGGTTTGTCCGGCAGCCTCTCCAAGCCGACGCGCGTGCATCAGCCCGGCATCGTCGCCAACCACCTGAGCCCCGAGCTGGAGCTGCTGGCCCGCCAGGTAAAGCTGGCCGGCAAGAAGCTCCGCGAAGAGTCCGAGCAGCAGGACTTCAACGCGGCCCACGACCGGCTGATGGTCCTGGCCGGCGAATTGGAAGCGTGGCGCGCGCAGTCGCAGGCCGGCATGGTTTACTGGATCGAGTCGTACCAGGGCCGCCGCGGCACGCCGCGGATAACGCTGGCGGCCGCGCCCATCGACATCGGCCCGGCCATGCGCGAGCAGCTTTTCGACAAGGTGCCCACGGTGGTTCTCACGAGTGCGACGCTCTCTGTCGGGCGCCCCTCCCCCAGCCCCTCCCCAGGGGCGGGGAGGGGAGCGTTCGCGTTCTTCAAGTCGCGCCTGGGACTGACGGCCGCCGACGAGGTCCAGGTCGGCAGCCCGTTCAACTACCGGGAACAGGCCGAGCTCGTGACGTTGCGGGATATGCCGGACCCATCGGCCATAGCTGCAGGCGGCCCGCCTGCACGCACCAAGGCAGGCGAGCCGCCTGCACCACGGCTCAATCTGTACGAAAAGAAGTGCATCGAAGCCATCCAGCACTACGCGGGCCGGACCAATGGCCGCGCGTTCGTACTGTTCACCAGCTACGACATGCTCCGCCGCGTCTCGGCGGGCCTGGCGCGGTGGCTGGCGTCGCGCAACCTGCGCCTGCTGAGCCAGGCCGATGGCACGCCGCGCACGGCGCTGCTCGAGCAGTTCAAGACCGACCCGCGGGCCGTGCTGTTCGGCACCGACAGCTTCTGGCAGGGCGTCGACGTGCCGGGCGAGGCCCTGCAGACGGTGATCATCGCCAAACTTCCGTTCGCCGTGCCAGACCACCCGCTGCTGGAAGCTCGCCTCGAAGCGATTCGCGCCGCCGGCGGTAACCCGTTCCGCGATTACCAGCTACCCGAAGCGGTAATCAAATTCAAGCAAGGCTTCGGCCGGCTGATCCGCTCGCGCACCGACCACGGCACGGTGGTGTGCCTCGACCCGCGAATCGTGACCAAACCCTACGGCCGGCTGTTCCTCGAGTCGCTGCCCGATTGCAGGCGCACGCAGCCGATCCCCGCTGCCGCGCAGGACTGAATCGCGCCGCCGCCTGACGATTCATCGAGCCGACCGACTTCGACCTAATACGGCGCTCTTCTGCGCGACGTGGCTATGGCTGCCAATGCCAGGAGCATCAACACCAAGGCTTGCGGTTCGGGCACGTAATTAAGCTGCCCTTGCGGGAAAACCCCCGAGTATTCAGCGGTGATCTGATCCGTCAAGGCTTGCAGGGTCGCCGGATCGCCGGGCTCGCCCCACAACGCCTGATGGATATCGCCCGTGAACGAGTCGATGATCATCGCGCCGGTCAGCTCGCCTGCACTGTAGTAAGGCAGAAACCAATCGGTATCGCTGAGCGACTCATCGAACCAGGTCATCATCGCCGAGCCGCACCCGGAGCTGTCGCAGAACGACCCGCCGGAGAACGCCGACTCGTTGTACAGCTCGCTGATGTTGGAGAGCTCGATAAGGGCCCGGCTTGCCGCTTCCGAAGCCGTCATTTGCGGCCCACTCGGCGACGGCGTGGGGACGGTGTCCATATCATCCGTTTCGAGCGGATCGGCAACGACGACGTATTTGTTGTCCCACGTTCCCACCCATTGGGCATCGGACGGAACGAAGTACTTGTGCCATCCACCGTTGTTGTTGGCCAGGTATCGGTTCGTTCCGAGCCCGCCGTAACCGTTCCAGGGATCGCGTATAAAGAAACCGTCGATCGTATAGGCCCCGTTGTGTGTCGGCGCCACGTCGCTCTTGAATCCGCGGACATTAATCCAATGCGCGCCGCCATTGATCAGCGCGGCGGCCGGCACTTGATAGGTGTGAAGGTTGTAGGCCAGCTTGCGGTTGGCCGCGTCGCGCGTATCGCGCACGTACGACAGATAGTTGCGGGGCGGATTGTCGTAGAAGTTCAGCGCGCCCTTGATGCCGTCGGCATCGGCGCTGTTATACGAGTTGCCGGGGTTGTAGTGGTTCCAGGCGCTGTTGGAGGTTTTGATGCGGGCCGCGATCTGATCCTGCGTCGGCATCGGATTCTCGTTCGGGTTCGGCATATTGTTGAGAATCATCTGGATCGTCGCCGGGCCGCAGTAACGACCGTTCTCTTGCGACACATGCGTGTTGTTCAGCTTGAGCTCGACCGCGGCAAAGGCCGGGGCGACGATCTGCAGCAAGATCAACACCGCGGAGCACACGATGAACTTCTTCATTAGTTCGAACCTCCTTTTGCCGCCAGGTAGTAACGCGCCGGCGGCTGGCGCTTGGGTCGCCCTGCAATGGGCGGCGCCCTCAGCAGTAAGAATTGCCGCGGACATCATAGCGGTCCGAATTGTCGTTTGCAAAGAATGCCATCAAAATTGAGAATCTCCGTAACTGGCTTCTAAACGACCATCATCTGCCGAAGTAAGTGTGGATTCCCTGTGGCCAAGCGGTGGTCGGATACCTCGGTGCTCCCACCAGTCATTAATCGCCCAGGTTATGCCGGCAAAAGGCGTGGACCAGAGATTTCAGCCGACCGAGCGTCGACTGGCGCCGGCCCGTTGACCGCCTCTAGTGCCACACCTAAACTGAACAGCTTATAGGGTATTTTGGTTATTTCTCGGCAATTTCGCCGTTTGGTGGGGCGCCTTCCGGAAGCGCCGCACGTTTATGTTGGCCAAGCGTGTGATTCCCTGTTTGGACGTCGACCGCGGACGCGTGGTCAAGGGCACCAATTTCGTGAACCTTCGCGACGCGGGCGATCCGGTCGAGGTGGCGGCGCGGTACGAAAAGGAGGGGGCGGACGAGCTGGTGTTCCTCGACATCACGGCGAGCCACGAGGAGCGGGACATCATGCTGGAGGTGGTCCGCCGCACGGCCGACCAGGTGTTCATGCCGCTTACCGTCGGCGGGGGCATTCGCACGCTGGACGACATCCGCCGGCTGCTCCTGGCCGGCAGCGATAAGGTATCGATCAACTCGGCGGCCGTGAAAGACCCGCAGTTCGTGTACGAGGCGGCCCGCCGCTTCGGCAGCCAGTGCATTGTGGTGAACATCGACCCGAAGCGAGTGAAAAAGGGGACCGTCCCTCTATCCGCAAAGGGACTGTCCCCTTTTTCACACGAGCGCACGGTGTTCGAGGTGCACATCAACGGCGGGCGGGTGGCCACGGGGCTGGAGGCGGGGCCCTGGGCCCGCGAGGTCGAGCGGCTGGGGGCCGGCGAAATCGTGCTCACCAGCATGGACGCCGACGGCACGAAGGACGGCTACGACCTGGAAATCACGGCGGCGGTGAGCGAGGCGGTGACCATCCCGGTGGTGGCCAGCGGCGGGGCCGGCCGGCCGGAGCACCTGGCGGACGCGATTGCTATCGGAAAGGCCGACGCCGCCCTGGCGGCGAGCATTTTTCACTTCGGCGAGTATACGATAGAGGAAACCAAACGCGTGATGGCGGAGCGGGGGATCGCGGTGAGGCAAGCGATTACCTGTTAGCTGTTAGCTGTTAGCTGTTAGCCAGAAGGAAAAGGGAACTCGAGTGCAGGACTTTCGAAATTTGAAAGTTTGGCAGAAGGCGCACACACTCGCGCTGGAGGTGTATCGAAATACTCGCAGTTTTCCAACTGATGAGCGGTTCGGCCTTACGTCTCAATTACGGCGGTCGTGCGCTTCGATCCCGGCAAACCTTGCGGAAGGCTCCGCACGCGGTGGCGACATAGACTTCGCTCGGTTCGTCAACGTCGCAGCGGGCTCAGCATCGGAAACAGATTATCATTTGCTTTTGGCTCGTGACCTCAAGTATATAAGCGATGCTGCCTATGAGGCACTGTTCGAACAAATTACCGAAGTAAAGCGAATGCTCAATTCCTTTGAACGCACCCTACGAGGCATCTCCTGACAAATCTGGCTAACAGCTAATAGCTAACAGCTAACAGCTAACAGCTAATGCCGAAGGCATTGAAGCGAATGCTCAATTCCTTTGAACGCACCCTACGAGGCATCTCCTAACAATTCTGGCTAACAGCTAATAGCTAACAGCTAACAGCTTGATGCCGAAGGCTCCCCCCATGGCTAAAGACGACGCCTTCAAAAGCAGTTTCATCAGTCGCAAGCAGGACCTGGAGATCGACAAGCTCTTCCGCGCTTGCGTGAAGCACAGCGCCAGCGACCTGCACCTGAAGGTCGACAAGTCGCCGATGCTGCGCGTCGACGGCACGCTGCGGCCGATGGACCGCGAGCCGATCAGCGACGAGGAAATGGTGCGGCTGACCTTCCCGCTGATGAACGAGCGGAACCGCAAGATCTTCGAGCGCGACGGCGGGGCCGACTTCGCCCACACGCTCGACGTGGAGGGCACCATCTGGCGTTTCCGCGTCAACCTGCTGCAGCAGCTGGGTCACGTCGGCCTGGTGGCCCGCCGCGTTAATAGCTGGATCCCAGACTTCGAAGGGCTCAACTTGCCCGCTTC
>CAZHIV010000377.1:0-4270 GCA_964532675.1 uncultured Planctomycetaceae bacterium | reverse complement strand
AGTGGCACCGGCTGCTAGCCGGTGCGGATAACTGGGAAACTGTGGCACAGGCCAGCGGCCTGTGCCACTGAGCCGCAAGCATCTATGGTTTTGAAACTGGTTCTAATAAGCAGATCAAACCGAACTGCCGCGTGACACAAGCCAATAGCCGAATCGCCACGCGGCCCGGTCTGAAGGGCGACCACTTTAGCGAAGCCGATGGTGGGCCCGCTGGCGGGCGGGCCGAACAGAAACTTTCGCTTCGTCTGGCAAAAGGGCCGGTCTCGTCCGGGGGCCGGCCCTTTTTTCGCGCTCAGTAAGCGGCCGGCCGCGCCTCAGTGGGTGGCCAGGAAGCGCTCGCGCCGCGCCCGACGCTGTGCCCGCAGGCGCGCCCGCCGCTTGATTTCGCTCGGCTTCTCGTAGAATTCGCGAACGCGCATCTCCTTCTTGATCCCGCTTCGCTCGACCAGCTTGCGGAAGCGGCGAACGGCCTCCTGGGCCGATTCCTTGTCACGCAACGTCAACTTAACCACACGTACTCCTGAGATTGAAAATCGTGGACCCGGATCGATTGCAAAGGCCGACCGCCGACGGAAACCGTCGTCCAGCCAGACTTCGTGGCAGACCCGCCATTCTAATGGCAGCGTAATTACCTGTCTACGCTGCCTGAGCGATTCATCGGCCGGGGTCGATCGGCGGCCGTCGCCAGGAATGACGCTTCGCCAACGAAGCTGGGCGTTGCCCAATCTTTCCGCCAGCCGTCACAATCCGTGGCAGCCGCACAGCTTACCCGGCCGCGCCGCGAAACCGCCGGCACCCTCCACCGGATGCTATCGACCGCCGCCCAGCGGAGCCGATGAACCTTTCCGACAAGCGCCGCTCCCCCCGGCCTTCCCCCCATTGCTCAGGCCTCTGCCAGGGTCCCCCCATGCCCGCCCAAACGCCCTCGCCGCGCGAATTGGTCGATCGGCTCGACGCCCGGCACGAGGAATTGATCCGCAAGCTCGACGAGCTCAATGCCCAGATCGAAGAGGCGCTGGCCGAGTTCGCCCGCTCGCGCGAAACGGCGCCCGCCGACGAGCAAATCCGAAACGCTGCTTAGGCTTTGTCTCAGAAGCAGGTCCCGCTTGCCGAGCGGGACTGCGAAAGCCGCAGGCATCGCTCATTCGCTCAGGTCCCCTTCCGGCAGAAGGGACCTACAAGGCGTATCGTCACTTGCGCCGATCGAGGCGGCCCGACTTGGTGATCGCTTTGTGCAATCGCCAGCCGAGGAACATGCTCAAGAGCATCCCCAGCGTGCCGGGAACCGACACGCCCCACAGCGGCCACACCGTCCGGCTGATCAATAGTACCGAACCGAGGAACAGCGCGCTGGTCATCATGCCCAGTACCAGCCGATTGACGGAGGGCTCCAGGCCGCGGTGGTCGAGATGGACGTCGAACTTGCCCGTTTCTACCTGCTGCAGGATTTCGCGCAGCCGCCGCGGCAGCACCTCGGCTAGCTGCTCGAGCTCGGTATAGATGCGCCGTATTTTCCGCGCCTGCCGGGCGGGCGACAGCCGCCGCCGGAGCATTTTTTTCTGATACGGCTGGATCAGCTCCATCAAGCTGAAGTCCGACTTCACCATTCGCGCGGTGCCCTCCAGCATCACGAGCACCTTGATCAGCATCGCCAGCGCCGACGGCAGCACGATGCGATAGCGCTGAATGATCTCGACCATCTCGCTCAGCGCGCCGGCCAGGTCGAACGAGTCGACCGGCTGGTTGGCGTAGTGGCTGACGAACTCCGACAGATCGACGCTCAGCGCCGGCTCGTCGAGGCCCGGCGGCACCGCGCCGAGCCGCATCACCAGCGACGTGAGCTGCTGCGAGTCCTGGGTCACGATGGCCGCCAGCATGTCTTCGATGTCCTCGCGAAGCTGCTCGTCGAGCCGGCCCACCATGCCGAAGTCCAACAACCCGATGGCCCCGCCCGGCAACACGATGAGATTTCCCGAGTGCGGATCGCCATGGTAGAAGCCGTGGTGGAAGATCATCTCCAGGTACATGTCGGCGCCATGGCGCGTCACCTGGCCCAGGTCGATGTTCGGCAGTTGTCGCACGGCAGGGTCGGAGAGTTTCACGCCGTCGAGCCATTCCATCGTCATTACCCGGGCGGTGGAGAGCTTCGGATACAGTCGCGGGATGCGGACCGCGGGGTTGCCGGCGAAGTTGCGGGCGAACTGCTGCAAGTTGCGAGCTTCCCGCGCGAAATCCAGCTCGCGCCGCACTACGCGGCGGAACTCGGCCACCATCGACTGCGGACGGTACGGCTGCAGCTCCGGAATCCGCTCGGCCAGTTGCGCCAGGCCGCCGAGAATGTCCAGATCGACCTCCACGCGGCGGCGAATGCCAGCGTGCTGCACTTTCAACACCACGTCCTCCCCGGAGGGCAGCCGCGCCCGGTGCGCCTGGCCGATCGACGCCGAAGCCAGCGGCGTGGAGTCGAAATCCTCGAACAGCTCCTCGATCGGCCTGTCCAGCTCGGTCTCGATCGTCTCGCGCACCACGTGCGGCTCGTCGCAGGCGACGCTCGTCTGCAGCTTTTGCAACTCCTGCGCGAGCGTCATGCCGATCTGGTCTGGCCGCGTGCTGAGAATCTGGCCCAGCTTGATGAACGTCGGTCCGAGCTCCTCCATCGCCAGGCGGATCCGCGTCTCGCGGCTCAAGTGGGCCAGCGATTCGCCGTCGCGGTTCTTCAGAAACCCCTTTACCAGCGTCAGGTCGAAGCGGCTGATCCAGCCCGCCAGGCCGTAGCGGCTGAGGATCGTGAGGATCTCACCCCAGCGATTGACGTTTCGGTAGACACTAGGAATCGTGCTGATCTTCATACGACATCCTGCCCCCGGGCTCCGCCTGCGGGAAAGTTCTTGTTCCCACGCTCTGCGTGGGAACACACTACCCGGCCGCTCTGCGGCCCGGACCCAGTGGCACCGGCTGCCAGCCGGTGCGGAAAACTGGAAAACTGTGACACAGGCCAGCGGCCTGTGCCACTGAGCCGCAAGGCAGTACTTCGATTGTCCGCTGAATGGCGCGATAAAGCAATCACGCCACCGGCACGAGCCGGCCGGCGTCGATTTCCATGCGGCGCCCGAGCCTTGCGGCCAGCGCACTGCTGTGCGTCACCACGATCAGCATCGTGTTGTGCTCGGCTTGCAGCTCCAGCAGCAGCTCGGCGATCGTTTGCGCCGTCGTGCGGTCGAGGTTGCCCGTCGGCTCGTCGGCCAGCAGGAGCGTCGGCTCGCGGACCAGGGCCCGGGCGATGGCCACTCGCTGCCGCTCGCCGCCGGAAAGCTCGGCCGGCCGATGGACGAGCCGTTCCGCCAGCCCCACGCGCTCGAGCAGTGCCCGGGCGCGCCGTTCGTCGTCCGCGGTCGCTGTGCCGTCGGCCAGGAACGGCACCAAAACGTTTTCCAACACCGTGCACTGCGGCAGCAGGTGATGCTCCTGAAACACGAAGCCGATATTCTTTCGCCGGAACGCGGCCAGGTCGGCTTCGCCGAGCGCGAACGGGTCCTCGCCCGCGAGGCGAACGCCGCCGGCCGTCGGCGGTTCCAACGTCCCGAGGATCGACAGCAGCGTGCTCTTGCCCGAACCGCTCGGTCCGAGGATCGCCACGTTTTCGCCCCGCCGCAGCGCGAGCGACACGCCGTCCAGCACGCGCAGCGGCTCGGCCGGCGTCGGATACTCCTTGATCACGTTCTCGACGGCGAGATCGGCGGCGGCTTGGTCGACCATGCGATAGCGGACTTCAAGTTTGCAAAATGACAAACAATAGCCGGACGGCTACGCCGTCCGGTCCGGCGAGCGTAGCTCGCCGGCTAGGGGCTGCACCGACAATTGGCGACTAGCTTGTCGCTTTGGGTCGCTTCTCGGCCAGATTGCGAAGCTTGCTTGCCACCACGTCGGGAATGGGGATCGAAACGGGCGGCTGGCCGTGCGGCACGCGGCAGCAGACGCTGGTCATTTCGCCGGCGGCCACGTCGCGGCCCTGCTGCGAAAACTGAAAGCCGTAGGTGACGCTCTTCGTGCCCACGCGGCGCACGGTGACGTCGATATCCAGCACGTCCTCGCAGCGGGCCGGCGAGTGGAATTCGCAAGTCGCGGCGACGCGCGGAAAGCTCACCACGTCGCCGTCGATTTCCGAGTAAACGCTGAAGCCCAGGTTCCGCAGCAGCTCGTGCTCCGCCGCCTCCATGTAGCGGAAGAACGACGAGAAATGCATGATCCCGGCCATGTCGGTGTCGGCGAA
>CAZHIV010000376.1:0-4348 GCA_964532675.1 uncultured Planctomycetaceae bacterium | reverse complement strand
ATAGATTCGGCCCTCGATCTGTGCCGCCGAAGCGCGCAACGCGGCCGCGACCCAGTCCAGTCGATCACGAAGAGTCGCGGTCGAAAAATGCTACGGATGGCCGCCCTCGCGGCCGCTCGCCATTCCATGTTGGGGTCACCGACGGCTTAGGCCCGGCGATGTCAAGAAGCTCCCCGATCGATGGCAGTCTTGGACTTTGAATTCCGACACGGGTTTAGGAAGCCGCAGCCAGAAGGTTTAATGCCCACCGGACTTGCGCCGAAGAGGCGCCAGAAAACGAACGAATTTGACACCGATGTCCGGCTGAGGGCCCTGTGGTTTCCGCTGGCCGAGATTGGGGAGTCACCGTAAAGTCTAACGCGACCAGCAGAAATCAGGTGCCGCGAAAGCGGTTGGGCCATTCGGATAAGTTCCGCTTATTGGCCAAAAACTCGCTTTTTTGATTCCCTTGCTACGGCGAACGGCGTGTGCCTGCTGCATTGGGCCGCCGCGCGATCAGCGCGACGCCGCCCAGCGCCAATAGCAGCATCGAGGAGGGCTCGGGCACGTGTGCGACGGCTTCCGCTGCGTTACCTGATGCCGCGTTGCCGGGCAGCGTATTGCTGAAGTTGGCTCTCCAGTCGTCGTAACCATCTGGCCCGCCATCAGTCTTGCGCCACACGACGTAGTCGGCCGCGTCTACCGTGCCGTCGTTGTTAAAGTCTCCTTGGAGTGAACCGTCGACGGCAACTAAGTCGGAAACAAAAACGCCGCTGGAACCGTCGGTGAAGTGTGCTAGAAAGCCAAGTTGCCCCAGGTCGTTAAAGCCACTGCGATGGCCATCTTCGTTGCCTGTGTTCGCGAAGAACTCGAGGAAATTGATTGTCCGGAAAACGGACGGAGCGACTTCGAGTTGATCGCCCTTGCGGGCGACGAGTTGCAGTGTGCCGTCTAGATCGGTCGCCCAGATCCCCACATCGTTCGATCCATCGACGTCGCCACCCGTGAGTTCCGCACGAAAGGCGATCTGCCCGGCGCCGTTCATCACAGGCGGATCGAAGAACGAGTAATTTACGCCGCCAGGCGTTCCGGCGGCTTGGCTACCGGCGCGGGCGACTAGCGCGAGCCCGCCGGACGTCTCAGTCCAAATCCCATCGCTAAAGTCGGTCAAGAATGCCCAAAAGGCTGTCTTTCCGGCCGCATTCAGCACCGGATCACCCAGACTGCTGAAATTGAGGCTGGTGCCGGGCGCCGGATTCCCTTCGCGGGCAATGAGAGCCAGATTGCCGGAACCTTCCGACCAGATCCCTTCGTCATTGGTAAAATTGACTCCGCCACCAGTTATAAACGCCGAAAAGGCCGTTTTGCCGGCGGCGTTCAGCACCGGGAAGTTACTCATGAATTGGAAATCCGCGCCCGTGCCGGGGGCAGCAGCGCCGCTGCCGGCCACCAGCGCAAGGCTGCCGGGAAAACCCGACCATATTCCTTCATTGCTCGAACTATCGGAAGCATAAAACGCGATCTGTCCCAAGGCGTTGATCGCCGACGAAGTGAAAGAGGCGAAATTCACGCCGGCGGGCCTGTCAGGCGCTTGGTCGCCCGCGCGGGCCACAAGGGTCAGATTGCCGGCGTCTCCCGCCCAAATCCCTTCGTTGTTGGTGCTATTCACGCCGACCCCGGTGAGCGTGCCCCGGAATGCCACTTGGCCGGCATCGTTCAGCACATTCACGCCGAGGTTGTTGAAATCGACACCAGCCGGCGTACCCGGCGCTTGGCTTCCTTTGCGGGCCACAAGGCCAAGGCTTCCAGTGAGGCCCGACCACATTCCCACATTGTTCGCCAAAGTGACCCCTGCGCCGGTCAACGGGCCGCTAAACGAAACTTGGCCGGCGGCGTTCAGCGTCGGAAAACTAACGCTCAGCTCGCCGAACGCAGCACCTGTGCCAGGGGCCGAGCTGCCCTCACGCGCAACCAGGGCCAGAATGCCAGAACCTTCCGACCAGATCCCAGTATCGTTGTTGGTTGTTACGCCACCTAAGCAACAACTCAGCGCCCCGAGGAAAGCCGTCTGGCCCGACGAATTCAGCGCCGGCGCATTGAAGCCGCCGAAAGCGCCGCTCGACGTGCCGGGGGCCTGCTGGCCGCTGAGGGCGACGGTGCGCACCACCGTGGCCGACGCCATGCTCGAAGTCACAACGAGCCCCGCGCCGAACGCCAGGCTGACTACCACACCGAAGAGGAAATGTTTCTTGAGAACCGTCATTCGAGCGTTCATTAGCGATTTCCTTCAAATGGCGACTTGGTGCAGCTGAAAGGATAGTTTAGCGTCGCTCCAAAATGTAGACGTGCTTCTCTTGTCGGAAAAAGATTCACTTCTTCCGCTGGCCGATGGCTGCCAGCCCGAGCAGCGCTGGCCAAGCAGCGGGAGTGACGCCGGCTCGCAGAGGAGCAACTCGCTGAAGTCGCCGTTCCTGATCTCGACGGTCTGCGCGTCACTGAGGCCTCGTTGACGATGGCCATGTCATCAAGGAACCCCAGCCATTCGTTTTTTAGGTCCTGGTGCTTGCCAATGTACAGCGGCCCGCCGGTGTCGCCGACGCTCACGGCGTCGGTGACACTGGCCACCGCGGTGCCGTTGCGGTAGTAAGTGACCGTCGTGCCGCTCATGGTCACGGCCCAATGTTCCCAGGCATTCTGGTCCGGTCGATGCGGCTGCGCCTCTGGGGTGATCGACTGATTGGTGCCGTCGCCGCGGAGGAAAAAGGGCTTGAGATCGAACTGGTTGAACCAGAACTGGTAGGAGCCAGGGGTGCCGCTGCCCACCGTGCCCTTCGACAGGACCCCGCGCCAGTTGTTGAAATTGCCGAGGGTCGGGCCGACGTTCAGCCACGCGGCGATGGTGATGTCGCCTGTGATCGAGAGGCTGTTGGAGTGGGCGGCCTGCCGGTAATCATTATCGCCGTCGAACAACATCACACCGCTCTTACGCGCGGCGTCGGACACCCATGCGGTGCTGCCGTTGGGAGTCGCGTGGTTGCCGTTGCCCGAGGCGTCCGGCTGGACGGTCACATCGTTGTCAAATTGCCACAGGCCGACGATCGCTGCGTGAGCAGTGGCGGGGATCACCAGCGTGACACCGCTGGCCGCGGCTGCCGCCAGCGCGACAAGGAGTGCAAATCGGGCGTTCATGAGTCTCTCCGGCGTCGTCGGCGGCCGCGGGCGAATACCTCGCCGGGAAACCGATTTTAGCCAGCCATAGAAGCCACAGTCAATCATTTTACCATTCCTCCGCGTTTTGGCTGTGCTGGCGGGCCGGTCGTGACGGCGGATGCCAATTCCCTGGGGCGCAACCTGAGCCGACGGGCGAACTCGAAGCCAGCCCCGAGCTCCGCGATCCCGTCGCCGCCAATTGGAGTTCGGCAGTGCCGACAGCGGATGTTAAGAACACGGGCTGCCGCACGTCGCTGCGGCTGCAGCAGATCCTTGTCGAAAGCTGCGGTACCTGAGCCAGCGAGCGCGTTGCTGCTGCTATTCGCAGCCATCACAATGCGCGGCGGACGGTCGCGTTCGAGTTGCGCCTGCCATCTACTCAACAATGCATGAATCGCACCGACAAAGGGCCCTTTTAGAAACTCATCCTGCGGCCAATGTTTTCCGGCAAAACTTCGCTCGCCCCGTTCGATGCACGAATCGACGGAGCAGCCAACAATCTTCTGCCATCGTTTCGATGGCGCCGCCCGGCGCCTACGGAGGAGAACAAGAATGCCACGGCGCCTCAATGGTGACGAAATGACTTTGTGCTCAATGTCGAATCGTCATGGGTCGCGAGCCGCAGAATTCGGAATTCGGAATCGGCTCAGCTGGCTGCAAACCGCTGCGAATCGGTGGCTGTCGCCTGCGTGCCTCAGTCGGCCCCACCAACTCGCCTAATGAGCTATTGCAAAAGGGCCTCCGTCGCAGCGGCCGACCGCGATAAGCACCATTAGGCTCGAGATCTCTGACAGCTAAAAGATAGGCAACCACATCCCAGGTCTCGACCGGCGGCCCCCCGGCTGCACCGCGCCCTGAGACGACGGTGCAACCGGGAGCCCAAAACTCGCCCGCAACAACTCACGCCGTGATTGGAGCCGGCTCGCTCTGGAACAGGCTCCATGCCTCATGCAGCTCGCGGCGCAGCTGGCTGACCCGACCGCCGGAAACACCGAACAACCGGGCCACCGTGCTGGTACTCTCGCCCGCGGCCAGTTTTTCGGCCAGACAGCGGTTGCGCTTGGTCAGCGACTGGAGCCATGCTTTGAAATCCAGCCTCGTGGCAGCCGCGTCGGCCGGGCCGAAGCGACGATCCTCGACGAGCACTTCCTTCCATTCA
>CAZHIV010000375.1:0-3173 GCA_964532675.1 uncultured Planctomycetaceae bacterium | reverse complement strand
GCTAACGAGTTGGTGGCACTCGCGAAGCAAATCGGCGTCCTCTCCAGATTGCTACTGCCCCCAGCATCAGCAGTAATCCGCTCGCTGGCTCAGGTACCGTCGCATTGGACAAGGATCCGCCGCCGGTTGTTTCACCGAAGTGGACTCGCCATTCGTCATAACCTTCCGGCGTGCCGTCGTTCTTGCGCCAGACGACGTAATCGGCTGCGTCGACAGCGCCGTCGCCGTTGTAGTCGCCGGGAATGAAAGGCGAGGCAAGCAAAAAGTCGGAAAGCGTCACCGTTCCCAGATCGGTGTCGTAGGTCACGACGAACGAGCCTTCGCCGCCGAAAGTCGTCAAACGCATGCCGTTGGCGATGTTGCTGAATTCGTTGACCAGTTCCACCGCGGCAAGGATTTCAAATACGTCGTCCGACTCGGGCTCAAACACTCCGCCACCCAGATCGATCAGGTTCACTTGCAGCAAACCGTCGAGTGTGGCGGTTCCGGTCACGTGAACTTGGTCGAAGGAGGCATCGCTTTCCAGTTCGACGAGCAGCGTGCCGGCGGCCGACTGCGTGTAGTCGCCGTTTACTTCGAGGGTGGCGATCGAAAAACCCGGCTCCAAGGTGCCGCCGTCGTTCGTGATGTTGCCGAGGATGTCGACGGCATGGAGCGTGCCGCCGGTCCAATTAAATGTGCCCGACGACGTGACGTCGAGCGTGGCAGTCCGGATCGTGCCGCCGGTGAACGTCAACGTATCTCCACTGTTGACGTTGAGAGAATTAGCGACGTTGACAATTCCCCCCGGCTGGACGTTGAGATTTCCCGTGCCTCCGGAAATGCTGCCGAGATTCAGATTCTCTCCCACCTCAAGCGTGGCGTTTGACCCGGCGACGGTCACGGTACCGACACCGATGCTTCCAGACTCAAATCCAATGTTGGTGGATCCGGTTACGTCCACCGTTGCGCCGTTGGTGATATCGAGCGTGCCCGTGCCGCTAAAGCCGGAAAGCAGGCCGACGCCGACATTCAAATCGGCGCCGGCACCCGTGATTTGCCACAGGGACGAAGTGCCGTCAATCACTGCCGTTCCGATGCCGATTAAGGCTGAGCCAATCCGGCCGTTGAAGCTCGTTAGTTCGCTGCCGCCAGTGACGAGGAGCATACCGTCATTGCGAATGACCATCGCCTGCAAAGTGGCTTGACTGCCGCCTGCGATCTCGAGTGTGCTGGGCCGATCTTGGACGCCCATCGCCACGTTCAATGCCGGTGCGTTCCAGGTTGCGCCGTTCTCCAACCGCAGCGCGACCGAAGCTCCCATGGAATCGCCCATGAACTGGAACGTCGTCCCGCCGTTGTCAAAGCTGAACGTGCCGCCGTCAACTTTCACAGTGCCGTTATTCAAGTCGAGAATTCCGGTCGACTCGATGTCCAGATTCGTAGCGACGACCGTCGACCCGCCGTTGACCGCGAGTGTGCCGCCGGCTCCCACTTCCAACGTATCGACCACGTCGAGCCAACCGCCGGCGACGTCGAGCGTTCCATTGTCGCCGAGATCGGGCGCCACGCGCAGGACCCTCGCATGCTGGCCGACCGCGTCCACCGTTACTGTTCCGTTGTGAATCAATGCCGTGTCAAATCGCGACGGCTGAAACGGGATGTCCCAATTCTCGATGCGGGCGTAACGGCCGTTGACAGCGCCGGTGAAAACGATCGGCGCCGGCGCCGGAAACGCGCCGACTTCGTTGACGTATTCTTCAAGATTCGTATAGCCGTCGCTGTCGAAGTCGAGGAAGCCGTCGGCCGCTGAATTGGGATTCAACCCGTGTGCGCTTTCCCACTCATCTGGCATCCCATCATCGTCTGTGTCCCAGCCGGCCGCGTGCATCGTCATGGGCGCAGTACGCAGGTTGCTCAGCTCCGTGCCGTCTGGTGCCGTGATGATGCCCCCGCCGTAGGTCTGCACTTCATCAATGAGCCGCGCATCGATCTCGTCGCGGTCCCACCAGAAGTTGCCCGCATGATCGACGACTTGCACGAAGGCGTCGTCGGCCGACTGCGTCGTGACGGCCGGCGCGGCGAACGGTGTGCCCATATGCTGCAGTTCCCCCGCATTGGGAATGGCAAACACCTGCCACATGCTCCAACCGTTGTCATTGCCGTTGTAAATGTCCGTGCCGTCGGGGGTCTCGCCGTCGGGAACGGCCGGGCCATTGGAGTCGAGTAAATTGTCCGACTGGTAAGCGCGCACATCCGTGTTCTTGTCGATAAGAAACACCTGATTCGCAAAGCCTGTCGTTGACGGCCCGGCGATGTAATAGTTGCCGACGAAGTTCATATCGACTTTCTCGCGCGCCGCTTCCGTGCTGCCGCCCGAATAGCCGGGCCGATCACGCCAGTTGTAAACCACGTTGTTGCGGAAATCGAAAGCGAGCGTCGTGCCGTTGTAACTGCCTGGCCGAGGGTTCCGGCTGATATTGTTCGAGTACAGGTTGTGGTGGTACGTCACGTTCGACGTGATGTCTGGCCGAATCAAGGAGCCGTAAGCGTGATTCGCTGTGTTGAGCGCCTCGCTCATCAGCGAGTACTGAACGGTGACGTTCGTGTTGTCGCCGACCGAGAGCACTTCGTCCTCCGACCACGACGCGGAGACGTGGTCGACAATCACGTTCGTGGACAGACCGTCGCCGGTGAACGTGAACGCGTCGTTGTTCGGTCCGTCGCCTTTGCGAAAAGTCAGGTAGCGGATGATGACGTCGCTGGTCATATCGCCGACGCTGGACGAAACCTGCACCTGGTCGCCGTAGATTGTCACGGGGCTGGGAGCGGTTTGCCCGGCGATGTAGAGTTTCGACGTATTCTTGGCGATATCGAGTTTGCCATTGAGCTCAATCGTCCCGCCCACGTCGAAGACGACGATGCGTCCCCCGACGGGAATGCCACTCGGCCTGACCGCGTGTCGCAACGTGCCGACTGCATTTGGATCGTTTAGGTCGAGAATGTCGTCCAGCTTCGTAACGTGGTAAACGTCGGCACCCGCAAATCCACCGGCCGCCGCCAAACCTCCGTAGCCCTCGGCGCCCGGGAAGGCAGGCAGTTGTCCTCGAACGGGAGCCTCACAAACGAGCAATACTCCAAGAGAACTACAAGCCGACAGAATCCACGACGCACGAGCCCGTCGCCGCGTCGAC
>CAZHIV010000374.1:0-2604 GCA_964532675.1 uncultured Planctomycetaceae bacterium | reverse complement strand
GTGCCCAGCTTGGACGCTCGCGACGTGATCTCACGCGGCGGCCACGATGCACGGCAATAGACAGTAGAATTGGCGGCTCAGCCGGTTAGATTTCGGCCCTTCAATTGGCCTGCTCAAGCAGGTCGCCGCGTTCGATTTCTTCGGCCAGGGCCGCGAACCGCAGCCACTCTTGTGGATTGCTGGCCCGGTCCGTGGCCTTCCAATTGTCGTGATCGAGCACGTCGACGTTGAGCGGCCGACTGGCGAAGATCGATTGCACGAGGCCGCCCTCGACAACCACGATGACGCGAGGCGCTGAGTCATTCATCGGCCTGCTCCTCTCCGTATCGCTCGGCCGAACTCTTCTCGATGTCACTACGGATGCGAGTAAGAAGCGCCAATGCGCTATTGCAGCGGCGCTGTAGCTTGCTCGACGCCGTGCGGGGCAGCTCCGCCTCGCCAGCGGCCAGTGCCGCGCTGACGAGCAAGCCGAGCTCCTGGTACAGTTCCCAGGCGGCTGCCATCAGCACGACGTTGGCGGAAGCCTCCCGGTCATCCTCGACCAGCATGGCCAGCGGCAATTCTCGCTCGTCGCCGTAGACGCAAGGCTGGCTATCGGCGCTGAAGGGCAAAAGGCGAAGCCCGTGTCGCCAGGGACCGGCCGAGCAGTGTTCGAGGATTGCGCCGGTGAGCTGGCGGCTTAGCGGCAGATTGCCTGAATTCGCCGCTTGGCGGACGGGGATTCGGGCGTCGTGAATTGCCAGCGATTGCGCGTGCCACTGGCTGCCGGCCGCAGCCTTGCCCCGCACGAACTCTACCGCTTCCTCGTCGTTTTGGAACTTGGGCTCGATAAAATCGGCAGGCCAATCCGGTATACCCGCCACATTCCGTGGGTCATCGAGCCGGGCGATGCAGTAGTAGTTGTTGCTGTCGTTGGTGAGCAGCCAGCCTTCCAGCTTGGCAGTATGGTCGTAGCCGCGGAACCAGTCCCTGATCGAAGTGTACCCTGATTGGGCTTCGCTTGTGTTTCCCCCGGCCAGCGGCCTCTCGTACAAAGCGATCGCGGCGTTGGCATCTCGTTCGATCTTAACGACCCGCTGGCCCAGATTCATGGCGCCCTCTTCTTGCGCGAAGTCGGCGTCACGGGCGATTCGCCGCAACGCCTTGAGCATGGCCGGGGCGGCCACCATCAGACTGGCGTTGGCGTGATCTTCCTTGGTGACGTCGGTGGGCTCCACGGTATAAGTCGCAGCCACCGTTCGGCCGCCGCCCGTGATGAAATGGCCCTGGTAGTCCTCGGTGCTTTTTTCCGAAGCCCAGGGGCCAGGTGTGTGTAACTCCCTCATTTTGGTTCCTTTCGGCTCAGATCCTGTCGCCTCCCAGGCGGGCGGCCACTTGGACCTGCGCCCACCGCTCGTCGTCCGTCGTTTCGGCTTCGGCGAGGATCTCGATGTACGGGGCCAGTGAGTATTCCATCTCCTCGCCGGTCACCGGATGAAGCGGCCGGGCATCGGGGTCCGGTGCGTGCAGCACGCAGACCATGCCACCGCGCCGGGAGTCCAGCATCGTGGCCGGTCGCCGGCAGCGGGTTCCGTCCGGCACGTAGGCAATGCAGGTCGTCATGGTCAAACTCGGTTAAGGTGGAGGGTGTGTCAGGCACGTGCCGGCGCCGGCCGGCGTGATAGCTCGGCGAATTGCGCCGGCACGCGCAGCGACCAACGGCGGTCCGCTCGGCGGAGAATTGCCGGCGCTGGGGCCCTTTGATGAAGCGAATGGTCGAAGACGCACTAGACGGCCAGATTACACACCGAATCCAACAGACCGTGCAGGGCCTGGGAGCGGCGCGGCAACGCGGCCAGGTTGCGGCCCTTCCAGACGTGCGTCATGGCGTTGTGAAATCGCCAGACCGTTTTGCCGTCGGCCGCGAACTCCTCGTGCGAGGGCGCTCGCCACTCTTCGAGCACCGCCGGCACCTGGGTCACCGGCAGGACATTGGCATCAACCGAACGGATCACCAGATCATGGGCTGCCGGATCCGTGAGCTCCGTCTCCTTATACGTGAGGATCCGTTCATCCTGCTGGCCGCGCATATCGGAGAGACGTCCTACTGCCGTATGCACGATCCGCGGCAAATCGCGCTCGATGAAACGCGTGTGGCGGCGCGCGATAGTCACTTCACCCGAAAACGCGAGGTTGTCGCAGCAAAATACGGAACTGCCCAGCGCGATGGCCGCCGGAAACGACTTGTCGTGCGAATTACGGAGGCCGATCACCAGGCCGTAGTCTTCGTGCGGCTGGCCATTGTTGACCTCCAGCAAACCAAAGTACCGCAGGCCATCGCTCCACAGCGCGTGGGCCTCGTTCGCGACCTTCATGCCGCAGCCGGTAAGCGTCTCCTCGACCAGCCCCAGCAGCCGGTGATGGGCGATTGGAACCCACGTTTCGGATGCGGCCGGTGTGTTGGCCTGTTCAATCGCCTGACGCTCGACGTGGCGCGCGCCACAGTGCAGTACAATATAGACCATGATGTAAACTCCCGAGAAGTGAATTGGACAGGTGAGAATTCGACAATCGCAGCCGGCTACTCAGACGGCGGCTCGGCGGGCCGCGGCTGGGGCAGCAAGG
>CAZHIV010000373.1:0-3190 GCA_964532675.1 uncultured Planctomycetaceae bacterium | reverse complement strand
GGGCCCCCCCCCCCCCCCCCACCCTACTCGGCTCGACCCATCCTACTTGGCTTGGTGGGTCTCGCCGACTCGACCCACCCTACTCGACTCGACCCACCCTACTCGGCTCGCAATAATAGAGGCATCATGCGCAAGCTCATGGTAACCCGAGCGCCCGCGGCCGTCATCCTGGTGCGGCTGATGGTCGGCGCGGTCTTCCTCTCCGAAGGCATCCAGAAGTTTCTATTTCCTGCCGCGGTGGGTGCCGGCCGGTTCGCCAAGATCGGCATCCCCGCGCCCGAAATTATGGCACCGTTCGTCGGCTGCTTCGAAATCGGCTGCGGCGCGCTGGTGCTATTGGGGCTTGCCACGCGGTTGGCCGTCGTGCCGCTGGTGATCATCATGCTCACGGCGATCGGAACGACCAAAATTCCCATTCTCCTGGACGACGGCTTCTGGCGGATGGCCCACGAAGCCCGCACCGACTGGTCGATGCTGCTCGGCTCGCTGTTTCTGTTGATCGTGGGCGGCGGCCGAATTTCAATCGACGCTCTGCTCTGCGGCAAACGTCGCGAATTCGGTTCCTGAACCAACGAGGCTTCTATGTCCATCACTCTGTTGCGGCAAAGCAGCCCATTGGCCGACGCGAATCAGCAGCTTCGTATCTTGGGCTCCGCGACCGCCGGTTCGCAGACGTTTGCAGGGCATTTGCGCGGGGCCAACTTTTCGCCGCCGCGTGCGGCCGGCATTGAGGTTCTGCAACTGAACCTCGGCAAGGTCTGCAATCAGACCTGCTCCCATTGCCACGTCGACGCCGGACCGGAACGCCGCGAGAGCATGTCGCGTGAAACGGCGGAAGATTGCCTGCGCGTGCTCGCCGCCACCGACGTCCGGACACTTGACCTTACCGGCGGAGCGCCGGAATTGAATCCGAACTTCCGCTGGCTGGTATCGAAGGCGCGCGAGCTGGATCGCCACGTCATCGACCGCTCGAACCTGACCATTCTCGTCGCGCCGGGCTTCGACGACTTGCCCGAGTTTCTCGCGCAGCATCGGGTCGAGGTAGTCGCTTCGCTGCCCTGCTACTTGGAGGAGAATTGCGACCGGCAGCGCGGGCCGGGCGCGTTTCGCCGATCCATCGAGGCGCTGATGCGTCTCAACCGGCTGGGCTACGGCCGGCCCGACAGCGGCCTGACGCTGACGCTCGTCTACAACCCGCTCGGCCCCATGTTGCCGCCGCCGCAAGAGCAACTCGAAGCAGCGTATCGCCAGGAACTGCGCCAGCGATACAGCATCGAGTTTACGCGGCTCCACACGATCACGAACATGCCGATCAGCCGCTTCCTCGACGACCTGCTGCGCCGTGGAGAATTGGATGCGTACATGCAGACGCTCGTCGGTGCGTTCAACCCCGCTACGGTCGACCGCTTGATGTGCCGGACCACGCTGTCGGTCGATTGGCAGGGGTATCTCTACGACTGCGACTTCAACCAAATGCTCGAGCTGCGCCTCGCGGATACACTGCCTCAACACATTCGCGACTTTGACCCTAACGCCTTGCAGAGCCGGCCCATAGTTACCGGTCCACACTGCTTCGGCTGCACGGCGGGGCAGGGCTCGAGCTGCCGGGGAACACTGTCGAGAGCCGGTTCCAAAACTAGTGGCACCGGCTGCTAGCCGGTGCGGGTAACTGCAAAACCGCGACACGGCCTGTGCCACTGAGCCGCAAGCATCGATGGTTTTGAAACTGGTTCGAGGTGATCGCCGGCAGCCGGGAGAAATCAAATGCCGACACTGCTGGTATTGCTCCGGGAGCCCGTCGCCGGCCGCGTGAAGACGCGGCTGGCGGCCGGCCTGGGAGCCGAGCGGGCGGCCCTGCTATACCGCGAGTGGATCGGCGTCGTGCTCTCCAAGTTGCAGCCGTTGCGGGGGACGGTTCGGATCGTCGCCTACTTCGACGGTCCAGCCGTGTCGCATTTCGCGGCCTGGCAAGAACTGGCCGACGAGTGGTGGCCGCAACCAGACGGCAATCTGGGTGAACGGCTCGACGCCGGCTTTGCGACAGCTCAGGTTGACGGTCAGCCTGTCATTGCCATCGGCTCCGACTGCCTGGAAATCGACGCCGGGCTCATCTCGGAGGCCCTTACGCGCCTCGCTACCCACGACGCCGTATTCGGCCCAGCGCCGGACGGCGGTTACTATCTGGTCGGCACGTCGCGTCATTCGCCTGGATTCTTCGATTCGGTGCCGTGGTCGAGCCATGAAACCCTGGCCGCTCATCTGGCGTTGTGCCACCGGCGCGGTATGAAGGTGACCCTGCTGCCGCCACGGCGCGACATCGATACGCTCGATGACTGGCTGGAACAAAGCGGAAAAAGAGAGACAGCAACGTGAGCACGCCGGCTGATTCCCTGCCTTCCGTCGCGGTCGTGGTTCCTACGCTCAACGAGCACGATGTCCTCTCGGCCACGTTGGCCGCCGCCCGCGCGCAGCTCGTCGCGGGCGTGCGGTTGGTGGTCGCAGACGGCGGTTCGCGCGACCGGACCGTGGCCATCGCGGAACAATTTGGCGCGCACGTCGTGCGGACCACACAGCCGGGCCGCGGAGACCAGATAGCGGCCGCCATCGACCAGCTCACGGAAGACATCGTGCTCGTGCTGCACGCTGACGCCATCCTGTCGCCCGGCTCGGTCGAGCGAGTTCGCCGCTGGCTGGCCGATCACCCTTCCTGCCCCGGCGGTTGCCTCGGTCACCGCTTCGACAGCCCGCAGACAGCCTTTCGCATCCTGGAACGATGGGACGCCTTACGAGCGCGGTGCGGCGTCTCGTTTGGCGATCAAGCGCAGTTCTTCCGGCGCGAGTGGCTTGCGCGGCGGGGCGGATTTCCGCGCCAGCCTATCTTCGAAGACCTGGAGTTGAGTCGCCGGCTGGCCGCGCTGGGGCGCCCCGCCTATTTGAATAGTCCGGTCATCGTCTCACCGCGCCGATTCGAGCGATTCGGTTGGCGGCGAACCGTGTTCACGAACTTGCTGTTGAAGGTGTCGTACCGGTTCTGCGGAACGAATGCGGCCGGCCGGCTCTTTCGCCTCACCCAACTTGAGTCCTTTACCTGCCAGATGGAAGTGGTGATCCGGAATGTGCATCTGGGACTGCTGCTCAAGGCATCGCTGTTTCCCGCGGGATCTGACGCCGCACGGAGTGCCGAGGTGCT
>CAZHIV010000372.1:0-10433 GCA_964532675.1 uncultured Planctomycetaceae bacterium | reverse complement strand
ACAGGCGAGCCGCCTGCCGCCACTGTTTGGTTGAGCCAAACCAGGAAACGCTCTCGCACTCCGGGGTCCATCCCGGCGCAAGGCTCGTCGAGGACCAACAGCAGGGGCCGGGCCATGCGAGCTCGGGCGATGAGCACTTGCTGTCGCTCGCCCTGCGAAAGAACGCCAAACGGCTTGTCGGTCAGCGCTTCGCAGCCCAAGCGGGCGAGTTCCGCGGCTGCATCCGCGAAATCGGCCTGAGTGGGCCCGCCAACCGGGAATCGCTTGAGACCCACCTGGGCCAGTCGGCCGGTGACGACGGTTTCCAGCGCGGAATCGGTCGCCGGAATCTGGCTCACGAGGTCGGCCGAGATCCAGCCAATGCTGTGTCGCAGCTCAACCAAATCGAGCAGCTCTTCGCCAATCCGCAGCACGCGGCCGCTGGTGGGCCACAAATAACCGCAGGCGATTTTCAGCAGCGTCGTCTTGCCCGATCCATTGGGCCCCAGCACGGCCCAATGCTGGCCGGGCGCGATCCGCCAGTTGATGCCCGTAAGGATGTCGCGGCCATGCTGGCGATAGCCGACCGCGTCGCACGTGATGAGGTCGGTCATACACCGCTGAGAGATCACTTTTTCGAAACATCGGCGATCGCCTCGCAGAGCGGGCCGACGTTTTGTTCCGTGATGCCGGCGACGTTGATGCGGCCCGAACCGACGATGTAGATCGCGTACTTTTGCTTGAGCGCCTCGACCTGCTCGGGCTTGAGGCCGGAGAAGGAAAACATGCCGCGCTGGCGGGTGATGAAGGAGAAATCGCCTGGCACGCCTTTGGCCTTCAACGTATTCACCAACAGCTCGCGCATGCCGTTGATGCGCTCGCGCATCTGGCTCACTTCCTGTACCCAAAGCATGCGCAGGTCGGCGTCGCCGAGCACCGTGGTGACCAGCTCGGCCCCATGAGCGGGCGGGTTGGAGTAATTCGCCCGGATGCAAACCTTCACCTGGCTCTGCACAGTGTCGGCCGCTTTCTTATCCTTGGCGACGACGGTTAGCGCGCCGACGCGCTCGCAGTACAGGCCGAAGTTCTTGGAGAAGGAGCTGCAGACGATCAGCTCGGCGCCCGGCCGGCTGAACGCCAGCAGTCCGGCGGCATCCTCTCGAATGCCATCGGCGAAGCCCTGGTAGGCGAAGTCGAGCAGCGGCAGAACGCCGCGGCCATAAACGGCGTCGGCCAGTTTTTTCCACTGCTCGGGCGTAGGATCGATGCCTGTGGGGTTATGGCAACAGCCGTGCAGCAGCACGACGTCGCCGGGGGGCATCTTTTCGATCCCGGCCAACGCCTCCTCGAATGCCAGGCCGTTCGTCTTGGCATCGAAGTAGGGAAAGCTCTTCGTGGGCACGCCCGCCGCGGCGAAGATCTGCGGGTGGTTTGGCCAAGTCGGCTGGGTGAGCCACACGGTCGCCTTGGGCATGTGCTGGTGAATAAAATCGGCGGCCACGCGGAGTGCGCCGGTGCCGCCGGGGGTATGCGACGTGGCGGCCCGGCCGGCACTCTCGACCTCGTGGCCTTCGCCGAACATCAGCCGCTGCACGGCGGCTGCGTAGGCGGGAGAGCCTGGGATCGGCAGGTATGCCATCGTCTTCTGCCGCTCGACGACAAGCCGACCGGCTTGCCGAACCGACTCCAGGATCGGCGTCTTGCCGCTGGCGTCCTGGTAGACGCCGACGCTGAGGTTGATCTTTTTCAGATTGGGATCGTTGCGAAACGCTTCCGCGAGGCCAAGGATCGCATCAGGCGGAGCGGGTTGGATATGTTCGAACATGTTTCGTCGCATTAACTATAACGAGAATCGGCTCGCACGCCGGAGCTCTCTCGCGCAGCTTGACGTTCGCCGCGCACCCGTGGGACAATCATAAATGCCCTGTAGTTCGCTTCCTAGAGGTTATTTCACGCCCGCCGCATCCTCATGTCCCCACCGCGCATTGGCATCTGGTTTATCGGGGCGAAGGGCGGCGTGGCGGCGACGGCGTCGCTCGGCTTGGTAGCACTACAGAAGGGGCTCGCGGACTCGATCGGGTTAGTCAGCCGCCTGCCCCAATTCGCCGGGCTCGACCTTGCGGGCTGGGACTCGTTCATCGTCGGCGGACATGATATTCGCGACGGCACGTTGGACGACACGCTCGCCCGACTGCGGGCGGATAGCCGCGTGCTGGACGCGGCGCTCGTCGAAGCCTGCCGGCCGGAGCTTGATGCCATCAATGGCCGGATTCGACCGGGCAGCTCGGTCAACAGCGGCGCGGCGATCGGCGGCCTGGCCGGCAGCGCGATGCACGATTTCGCGTCCGAAACCGCTCGAGAAACTATCCGGCGGCTGCAGGCGGACCTCCGCGGCTTCCAGCGACAGACCGGGGCCGAACGCCTGGTGGTCGTCAATGTGGCGTCCACCGAGCCGGCGGCCGATCGCTTGAAGCTGCCGGATCGCTGGGCCGAATTGGAGCGGTTGCTCGCAGAATCGGGCTCCCACGAGCTGCCGGCCAGTACGCTGTACGCCATCGCTGCGCTCGATTTGGAGATGCCCTACGTGAATTTCACGCCCTCGCTCGGAGCGACGCCAGCGGCGATTCAAGATCTGGCGACGCTCCGCGGCACGTGCCACGCCGGGCAGGACGGAAAGACCGGCGAAACGCTGCTCAAAAGCGTGCTGGTCCCGATGTTTGCCGCCCGCAATTTGGAGGTTCAAAGTTGGGTCGGTCACAACATCTTCGGCAACCTCGACGGCCTGATCTTGGATGACCCGGCCAACAAAGCGGCCAAGATCAAAGGCAAAGACCAGCTCGTGGGAAGCATCCTGGGCTACGACCCGCAGACGCTGGTCTCGATCGAGTACGTCCGCAGCCTGGGCGACTGGAAAACGGCGTGGGACCACATCCATTTCCGCGGATTCCTGGGGACCCCGATGACGCTGCAATTCATCTGGCAGGGCTGCGACTCGCTGCTGGCTGCGCCGCTGGTGTTGGACCTGGTGCGGTTTGTGGAGCTGTCGCAACGGCAAGGCGAGGTCGGCGCGCTGAGCCACCTGGGGAGCTTCTTCAAGCAGCCGCTGGGCCTCGCCGAGCATGATTTTTCCCGGCAATTCTTGCTACTTTGCGACTGGGCCCGGCGGCACGCGCAAAGGGCCGCGCGCTCGAAATAGGACCGGCCTGGTCTCGCGCGGACACTGCCGGACCGTGCCGCGAGTGGCAGAAGCTGGTCGGCGTTCGTGAGCTGGTGCAGGGACCGCGACGGCGAATTTTGTTCGATTCATCTTGACGCGCGTGGTCAAAACTTGGTTCAATGCGCGCATTACTCGCCGTGGCCGATCGCCCAATAGCGACGGTTAATCATCATTCCGACAGACCCGCGGCCGATTCGCGGCATACATCCCACCGATAAACAAGGCAAACGCGCTCGCCACAGCCGTTCGTGAGCGGCGCGTTGTTCTTTCAGTCTGAAGACGTCTCTCCCCGGATGTCAGCGCCCCTGGGGTTTAGACCAGACAGATGTGATCCGGGCGCTACTTAGGGAAGGAGCCAAACCAATGGCAAAGAAAAGACGGGCCGCCAAGAAAACGGCCAAGAAGTCGACCAAGAAGCGCGTTGCAAAGAAGAAGGGCGCGAAGAAGTCGCCCAAGAAGCGCACCACCAAGAAGCGCTCGACCAAGAAGCGCGCCGCGAAGAAGTCGCCCAAGAAGCGGGCCAAGAAGCGCTCGACCAAGCGTCAAACCGCCGCTACGCCGGCCTTCTCGCCGTCGCCGATGGGCTTCTAGCAACGACCGCCTGAAACCACGATGACCACCGGTTGGCTGCTGCGGTAAGCGCGGCCAGCCGGTTTGTTTTTTGTATGGGGGCCAGGGGTCGGGTGCCCGGGGGCCAGGGAATTCGTGAACGTGGCGAGTTGTTTTCAATCGTTAGCCTGTCCGCTCCGGCACCGGTCTTGTATTATCCAAGATCATCGCATCGCCAATCTCCTTACCTGACCCCTGACCCCTGACCCCTTTCTTGGCAGCATCCACGGACAAGAAGAACGCGGCGACCTCACCGCCGGCCGGCGGCTTCAGCGACTTGGGGCTTTCCGACACGATGCTGGCGGCGCTGGAAAGGGCCGCCTACACCGAGCCCACGCCCGTGCAGGAGGGGATCATTCCCCGCGCGCTGGCCGGAGCCGACGTGCTGGGCCAGGCCCGCACCGGGACCGGCAAAACGGCCGCCTTTGCCATCCCCATTCTGGAACAAGTAAAGCCCGGTCGCAAAGGTGCGCCGCCGCAGGCCTTGGTTCTCGTGCCGACGCGGGAGCTGGCGGTGCAGGTTCGCGACGAGTTCGACAAGCTGGCCCACGGCAGGCGAGCGCGCTGCGTTCCCGTGTACGGCGGCAAGCCCATTCGCGGGCAGCTCGCCAAGCTGCAGCAGGGGGCCGAGGTGGTCGTCGGGACACCCGGCCGTGTGCTGGACCACCTTGCCCGCGGCTCGCTCGACCTGCGCTCGATCCGAATGGTGGTTTTGGACGAGGCCGATCGGATGTTGGATATCGGCTTTCGGCCGGATATTGAAAAGATCCTCCGCCGCTGTCCCGGCGAGCGGCAGACGCTGCTCTTGAGTGCCACGGTCGCCCCGCCCGTCGAGCGGCTGGCCCGCACCTACATGCGCGACCCGGAAGTGATGGACTTCTCGCCCAAGACGAAGGCCGTCGACACCATCGAGCAGTTTTATTTCACGGTCGATCAAGAGCGCAAGTTCGATTTACTGGTGAAGCTCTTGCAGCGCGAGCAGCCCGACCAGGCGATCGTCTTCTGCCGCACGAAGCGCGGCACGGAGCGGATCTATCGCCGGTTGAGCAAGCAGTTCGACGCGGCGGACATGATGCACGGCGACATGGCCCAGTCGGCGCGCGACCGAGTGATGAAGGCGTTCCGAGCCGGACAGGTGAAGCTACTGGTGGCGACCGACGTCGTGGGGCGCGGCATCGACGTGACGGGCATCTCACACATCATCAACTACGACATCCCGCAGTCGAGCGACGACTACGTCCATCGCGTCGGGCGCACCGGCCGAATGGGCCGCGAGGGCATCGCCTACACGTTCGTAACCACCGAAGAGGGCGGCGAGCTGACGCGGATCGAGATCCTCATCAACCGCTTGCTGAAGCGCGGCGAAATCGAGGGGTTCGCCGCGGTGGCCACCGTGGTGCCGACGGCGGGCCCGCCCGTCGGCGTCGTGGCGCCCCCAGAAGGCGAGACAGGCTCGCCGCCACCCCCGCGCCCCACCCCGCCAGGCCGCCGTCCACCGAAACGGCATCGACGTGCCCTTTAAGGAGGTCGCTGTTGGCGAAGCCCATGCCCGCGACATTCGCCGCGATGGCGGCTGCCGGCCTGATCCTCTTCCAGGCACTTCTACGGTAAGCGATCGCAACTTATGGTGCGGTCGCGGCTTATGGCGCTGCGAACTCCGCCGTGAGAAACTCGGCGGCCGTGTCCCATTTCTCGGCAGCGGCGGACCAGTCGACTTCCATCGGGCGGACTTCGGCAGGAGTCTTGACCCGCGGAGAGGCAGGGACGCCTTCGCGGAGCGGAATCTGCGCGCTGGCCCCGTCGGCCAGCCGGCGCTCGACATCGGACGTAAGCAGATAATCGACGAGCTTTTCGGCCGCCTCGGGATGGGGCGAATCCTTGATGATTGCCAGCGTATTGGGAATGAAAAGCGTGCCAATCTGCCCTTCCGCCTGGTCGGGATAAGTGATTGCCACCGGCATGCCGCGCTCAACTTCGATGATTGCGTCGTCCGTGTCGGTCAGCCCGAAGGCGAGCGAGCCGGCGGCGACGGCTTGGGCCACCTGTTTGTTGCCCGACATGATGCGGGCATTGCGCTTCACGCCGCTGAAAAAATCCTTCGCTTCCTCGTCGCCCCAGGCGGCGAACAAGCAGGCGGCGTGCGTGGCGGTCGTGCCGAACAACGGCTTGGCGATGCCGCAGCGCTCGTACCACTGCGCGTCGACGAGGTCGCGGATCGACTTTGGCCGCCGTTCCTCGGGGATTTGGTTCGTGTTGACGATCAGCACGCGGGCCCGCGCCGCGAAGCCATACCACAGACCGCTCGGCGAGCGTGCGCTCGCCGGGTACTGGTCGGCCGCCGGCGATTGATAGGGCCGCAATAACCCCTGCCGCTGGAGTCGAAGCGTATTGAGAATCTCGTTGTTCCAGAACACGTCGCATCGCGGCCGCTGGCGTTCGGCCAGAATTGCCTGCGTCAGCCCGACCGTCTTTGTCGATTCCGTGTCGAACTTGGGCCGCACGGCGATCCCGGTTTCCCGCGTGAAGTCGTCGAAGATCGGTTCGGAAAAGTCCTGGTCGAGGGCGGTATAGACAACGACTTCATCGTCGCCTCCACACCCAGAAACACCGGCCAGACCGAGTAGCCAGACCAGCAAACATCGTGCAACGTTATTTCGCAAGATTCTCATCATGCCCTCCTGCGCATGCCGCCGGCCGCGTTGCCGGCCGGCGGCGGCTTTGGTACATTAACACGCCGCGATTATAACCCCTTCGCGGAGCGTGTCGCCCCATGAAGCTGATCCTGCTCGGCACCGGCGGTTATTATCCGACCAGCCTTCGTCATACAGCGTGCCTGCTGCTGCCGGAGCTCGGCGTGGCCCTCGATGCGGGCAGCGGAATGTGCCGCATCGCCACGTATCTGCAAACGGATCGGCTCGATGTATTCCTGACGCACGCTCATCTGGATCATGTCGCGGGGCTGACGTACCTGATCAACCTGGTACCGGCGAACGTGCTTGATAATACAACGGTTTACGGCGATGCGGCCAAGCTCGACGCCGTCCGGGAGCATCTGTTCGCCGAACCGATTTTTCCCGTCGAGCCGCCATTTCGTTTCGCGCCGTTTTCCGGCCCATGCAAGCTGCCCGGCGGCGGGACGCTTACGGCCTTTCCACTTGATCACCCTGGTGGTTCGCTCGGCTTTCGGCTCGATTGGCCGGGCCACTCGCTTGCCTATGTGACCGACACCACGGCTGCCGCAAATGCAGAATACGTCGACCAAATTCGCGGCGTAGACCTCTTGCTGCATGAAGCGTACTTCGCAAACGACGACGGGAATCTGCCGTCGATCACGGGCCACAGCTCGCTGCTGCACGTCGCCGAAGTAGCGGCCGCGGCGAATGTGGGCAGGCTCGTGCTCGTGCATATCGCTCCCCAGCTCGCAGATGATCGGCTGTTCGACCTAGCCGCGGCCAGGTCCATCTTCAAGTGCACCGAGCTCGGAGTCGACGGACTGGAGCTGACGTTTTGAGCTGGTCGTGGCCGCCGCTTCAGCTCGGAACCGGGCGATCCACTGCTGGAGGCGACGCCGATAGCGATAGTGCTCGACCTCGACCAAATGGCGGGGCGAGCCAATGTAGCGAATCCCGCCGCTCAGCGATTCGCCGGCCCGCTCTCGTTTTTCGTCTCGAAAGCTGCGGGCCGCCCCACGACCGTCGTCCAGGGCACGAATGTAAGCCGCAATCAACTGCGCTTGCAGGTCGACCAGTCCGAACTGGCCGCTGTCCGGCTGGATCATTCCGGCGATGAACAGATCATCGCGTTCGGGATGAAATACGTTCAGGTACAGTTCGGGCCGGTCGTTGCGCCAGTTCAAGTGCCGTCGGTCGAGGAAGGGAAACGATAGCTTGTATCCCGTGGCATAAATGATGAGGTCGACAGTCTCGCTGCTCCCATCGGCAAACACGATGCCGTCGTCGTCCAAACTGCGCACGTCGGGCTTCACGCGAATCGCGCCGCGCGAGACCTCATAGGGCCAGCGGGAGTTGATTACCGGATGCGTTTCAAACAATTTGTGATCGGGGCATGGCAAACTGTTGGCGGCGTGCGCTTCCCACGCGATACGGCGGACCCGCGCAGCCCCGAATCGCCTAAGCCATAGCGGTAACCGCCAGTTCAGCGCCCACTGGCCGCATTGGTCGATCGGCACGCCTCGCAAGAAGCGCGGCAGCACATGATACGCGCGTCGCAAGCTGTGTAATGTGTCTTTCGCCCAGGACGCAACATCCGCCGCGATGTCGAAGCCTGAATTGCCACCGCCCACAACGAGCACCCGCCGCCCCTGGCAAGCCTCCGGTGTCTTATATTCCGAAGAGTGAAGAACGGTGCCCTTGAAGTTACCTGGATACTCTGGCCAGCGCGGGTCCCAATTGTGACCGTTGGCAATTACCACGCCGCGATAGCAGCGTCGCGTTCCATCGGAGAGCGAAACTCCCCAACCGCGATGCGATGCCGGCTCAATCCGCTGGATCGAACTATTGAATTGGATATGCGGATATAAGTCGAAGCGGCGGGCGTAGTTCCGGAGGTATTGCCAGACCAATTCGTGGCCGGGATGCTCCGGCCAGTCGTCGGGCATTGGGAAGTCGGTGTATTCGGTTTGGCGCTTCGACGAGATTAATCGCGTGGACTGGTAGACACTGCTGCAAGGCTTCCCGAAGTACCAGTTCCCGCCGACATCGTCCTCTCGCTCGAAGCAGTCGAATGCGATGCCCGCCTCGCGGAGATTCTTCGCCACCGCCAGACCAGACGACCCGGCTCCCACCACGCAGAACGCGTTGCCACCGGCCGAGAACGGCGTGGGCGATGGACCCAGCACATTAGTTCTCGCGTTGGGCATGAACGTCGTTTCCCGAGCCCAGCAAAATTGTCCGGCAATTCGGTCAGGCGGCGGAAAAAAACTGCAAATTTTTTTCCACCCCGTTCGCCGTCAATTTGTCGCGGCAGCGGCACCGGTTAGTAGCCAAAATACTAAAAAACCAGATAATTTCAAAAGGTTCGTCGAGCAATGAGTGAGAGTGTCTCGGCCCGGCCTCGTCAGATAGGCTGATTCACGTATGGCAAACCAGTTCTTGACATGGCCTTCATAGATACGAAAAATACCATTGGTGGGCACACCCCCTGCATGGAGGGGGTCGCGCCACCAGGAATGAGAAGCTGGCAAGTATTTTCCGAAGCCAAAACCGGAAGTCCCGCGCTGAAACTACAGCCACGAACCACTGCACCTCGGCTCCCTTCGCCTTGTACGAGCTTCTCATGGTCTACAACTGGTTGATTTTCCAGGAAGGTAAACCATTAACCATGGAGCACACTACCAATGGCCAGGAAAGCCATCTCCAACGACCGCTACCGATTGGTGGGCACTTACGAACGACTTCGTAAGTCCCTCCTTGAGCGACCGGACGACGGTCGGCTCGATAAGGCTCTCTCCTATTGGGTTTTACCCACGGATCGCCGTCTTCCGATCGCTTTTCTGGATCGGCCGCTGCGCGATTTGTTGTCGCAGCCGCTGGACGAACTGATGGCGACGCCAGGCGTGGGCCACAAGAAGATTATGGGGTTCTTCGACCTCTTGAAGCGGGCGGCTAAGGCCAGCTCGCCCGACGCTCCTTTTGGGCTCCCCGACACGCCGAAGCGGCAAAAGCCCGCTCCCACGAGCGGCTTCGATGCGACCGTGGTGTCTGAATCGTTGTGGACGCAGTGGTGCGATACCGTGCAACGGCATGGCATGGGCTCGGAGAAGCTCGGCCGGCTCGCTCCGACGTTGCAGGCGTTGCCCACGGTGATTTGGCACTCGCGCCTGGAGGAATATGCCGACCGGTCGCTGGCCGACATCCGCTCGCTGAAGACGCACGGCGAAAAACGCGTGAACGCGATTCTCGAGGTGTTTTGCACCGTGCATGAAGCGTTGGCCACCGCAACGCTGCAGGAGAATATCGACGCGGTGTTGTTGCCGCGGTTTATTCCGCCGATCACGCGGTGGTTGCTCGATGCCGTCGCGCAGCCGGATCTGCCGCCAGTCGACGAGGTGCACGCCCATATCGTCAAACCGCTGATCCATCAGATTCAGATCGACTTGGGCGATCAAGTGGCAGGACTGGCTTCCGCGCGGCTGTGCCTGGACGAAAACGCGCCGAGCGTGAAGCAGCAAGCCGAGACGATCGGCGTCACGCGAGCGCGAATCTATCAACTGCTTGAAGATTGCGCCAAAGTGATGGACGTGCGCTGGCCGGAGGGCCGCTGGTTGCTCGGGCCGCTGGCCACCCGCTTCGGTTCGTCCGATCCCGAAACGATCGGTCTGGTGCATGGCATCATCGACTTGTTCTACCCGCCGGAACGGCCGGTAGCCATCGCGAGCGATGAGAGCGCCAGTCCGGAAATCGTGCGATCGTAACACGCGCTCCGGACTTCAGGCCAGCTTGGGGCCGATCCGTTTTTCAAGATGCCGGGAGGGTCGAGCTACGGGACCCACCGGTTTTTGCGGGAGTCGCGGTGGGTCACGCCGGCTCGACCACAAGGGAATATCTTGGTTTCGGCACTGGACGTCCTAGCTTTTGCAGGCTCCCCAAGTGCAAATCCAAGGCCCCGC
>CAZHIV010000371.1:0-4202 GCA_964532675.1 uncultured Planctomycetaceae bacterium | reverse complement strand
CGGATTTAACGATTGCGGAATTCGGATTGCGGATTGCGGATTGAGGAATCTAAATCCGCAATCCGCAATCCGAGATTCTTCGATGCCTGAATTCGCCTATATCGCCCGCGACCTCACCGGCAACCGCGTGGAAGGTACGCTCGCGGCGGGGACGGAGCGCGAGGCGGCGGCCGCGCTCTCGGGACGCAACCTGTTTCCGCTGAAGGTCGCCTCGGCCGACGGGCGGGTCGCCAAGGCCAACGCCTCGCCGCGCGTGCGGGCCCGCATCATGGCCGGCACGTACGCCCAGCTCTCGGCGCTGCTCTCCAGCGGCGTGCCGTTGCTCCGCTCGCTGGAGGTCATTCGCCAGCAGACGCCCCACAAGAACCTGGCCGCGGTGCTCGAGGACGTCCACGCCCGCGTCGAAGAAGGCGCGACGCTGGCCGACGCGATGGCCCGCCATCCCCGCGCCTTCGGCGAGCTGGCCACCAGCATCATCCGCGCCGGCGGCGAGGGCGGCTTTCTGGAAGAGGCCCTCGACCGGCTCGCCAGGTTCACCGAGCAGCAGGACGAGCTCAAGAGCCGCGTCGTCGGCGCGCTGGCCTATCCCACGATCCTGTTCGTGCTGGGCACGCTCGTCGTCAACGTGCTGGTGATCTTTTTCGTGCCGAAGTTCGAAACGCTCTTCACCCGGCTCCGCGAGCGCGGCGAGCTGCCCGCCCTCACCGACTGGCTGCTCTCGCTCAGCGCGATCATGCAGACGTACGGCATCTTCATCGTGATCGGCCTGGTGATCGCGGGCTTGATCATCCGCAGCCGCCTGCAAACCGAGGAAGGCCGCGTGTGGCTCGACCGCTGGCGGCTGCGGGTGCCGATCGTGAGCGGCATTTACTTGAGCCTGGCCGTGTCGCGGTTTTGCCGCGTGCTGGGGACGCTGCTCACCGGCGGCGTGCCGATCGTCCGCTCGCTCCAGATCAGCGCCGACTCGACCGGCAACCGCGTGCTCTCGGATACGGTCCGCGAGGCGGCCGAGAACATTTCCGCCGGCCAGTCGCTGGCCACCCCGCTCAAGGAAAGCGGCAAGTTCCCGCCCGATGTGGTCGAGATGATCGCCGTGGCCGAGCAATCGAACAACCTCGAAACCGTCCTGCCCCACATCGCCGACACACTGGAGCGCGACACCTGGCGGCGGCTCGATTTGTTCGTCCGCCTGCTGGAGCCGCTGATGCTCCTGCTCCTGGCCGGCGTGGTCCTGGTGGTCGTCATCGCCCTGTTGGTCCCCGTCCTGAAAATGAGCACGACCGTCTGATCGCCGCTATAATCCGTAATGGAACAACTGCCATTGTCGACTATCAAACAATCGAACCGCCAAGAACGCAAAGGACGCCAAACAAGACAAAAAACCGATGTGTTTTTCTTGGCGACCTCTGCGTACTTGGCGGTTTCATTTGAATTGTTTTGACGAACTATCCGCAGATACACGTAGATACACGCAGATGATCGAGTAGTGTCTAACGCCAATCTGCGTCCATCTGCTGATAAAACTTAGCCAGACCATTTAACGGAGTCGAATTATGTCGAACTACCATTCGTCCTCGCGGCGGAGCGAGCGCCGCGGTGGCTTTACGCTGATCGAAGTTTTGTTGGTGCTGGCGATCCTCGTCGTGCTGGCCTCGATGGTGGTCACGATGTTCGGCGGCACCCAGGAGCGGGCTCTGGAAGACGCCGCCAAGGGCCAGGTGGGCATCTTCAAGAGCGCCGTAAACCTCTACAAGTTCCACACCAAGAACTATCCCGAGAGCCTGCAGGGCCTCATCGCCAAGCCGAGCGACGCCAAGGCGGCCGAGCGCTGGGCCGGGCCCTACATCGATTCCACCAAGGTACCGCTCGACCCCTGGGATCGCGAATACAAGTTCGCCGCACCCGGCAAGCACAACGCCGACTCCTTCGACGTCTGGTCCGTCGGCCCCGATGGCCAGGACGGCAGCGAGGACGACATCGGCAATTGGGAAAGCTAGTAGAATGCAGAATGACGAATGACGAATTCCCGAATGACGAATGACGAATTCCTGAACGAAGAAACAAACCGCACTGCGCTCATTGGTCATCCGACATTCGGCATTCGGCATTCGGCATTCGTCATTCTAAACTCACGGCGTTTGCCACGGCGGGGCCTGACGCTCGTCGAAGTGATCCTCGTGCTCGCGCTGTTGGTGGTGATCGGGGCGCTCTCCGTGCCGCTCCTGGCAGGCGCCTTCTCGCGGGCCCGGCTCCACAGCGCGGGCGACACGGTCCGCGGCGCGTGGGCCAAGGCCCGACTGGCCGCCATGCAGTCCGGCCACTCCTGCGCGTTCCGCTACGAGCCCGACGGCGGGCGGTTCCAGATCGTCACGCTCGACGAGCTCGCCCTGCCCGAAACGAGCGAGCTGGCGCCGGCTGACCCCGAGGCGGAGTACAAGGCGGCCGACATGCTGCGGCTGCCCAAAAGTCGCTTGCCAGAGGGCGTCGTCTTCGCCGCCGGCGAGGTTTCCAGCTCAACCCACCTGCTAGCCACCATGCCCGCCGCCGCGGACGGCCCCTGGTCCAACCCGATCCTGTTCTACCCGGACGGCACCACGTCCGACGCCGTCGTGCTGCTGTCCAACGGCGGCGGAATCATGATCCGCGTCACGCTCCGCGGCCTCACCGGCATCTCCCACACCACCGACGTCACCAGCGAGGCGGCCCAATGACGCAGCTACACCGCCTCCGCCGCCCAATAGCCGGCGAGCTACGCCTCGCCGGAAACGCCTTCACGCTCCTGGAGATCATCCTCGCCCTGGCCATCCTCGCCGGCTCGCTCGCCGCGCTGGGCGAGGTGCTGCGCCTGGCCGACCAGAACGCCGCCCTGACCCGCGACGAAACGCAGGCCCAGATCATCGCCTCCTCGATCATGGACGAGCTGGCCGCCGGCGCGCGGGCCCTCTCGGCCATCGATCGGGCCGCGCACGACGAAAACCTCGAACAGCCCTGGCTGTATTCGATCGCCCTGGACCAAACCGGCTACGAGGAGCTCGTGGCCGTGCAAGTACTCGTCGAGCAGCAAGTAGAAGAGCGGCTGCAGCCGGCCCGCTTCGAGCTGGTCCGCTGGCTCCCCAACCCCGACTACGTGCCCGCCCAAACCGGAGGCGAGCCATGAACCGCCGGAAGAATGACGAAGCACGAATGACGAATGACGAATGCCGGCAGTTGGTCATTCGTCATTCGTCATTCGTCATTCGTCATTCCCACCCCGGCTTCACCCTGTTCGAGCTGATCCTGGCCATCGCGCTCTCCGCGACGCTGCTCGCGCTGATCGGCACGGCGATCAACCTTTACCTGATGCGCGTCGATGCCAGCCGCACGCAGGTCGAGGAAGCGCAGCTCGCCCGCAGCATCCTGGCGACGATCGCGGGCGACCTCCGCGCCGCCAGCGTCTACCAGTCGCAGGACACGTCGGCGCTCGCCCAGCTTATGGCAAGCGCAACATCATCCAGCGGCAATTCGGACAACGCCAGCCGCAGCGAGAGCGCCGGCGGCGTTGGCGGCACCAGCAGCCCCGGCACAGCAACCGCAATCGGCAGCACAACTGGTTCCTCCGGCGGCAGCTCGTCCGCCGACTCGTCCTCGAGCTCCGGCAGCAGCGTGCAAGTCGACGACGGCACGTTGCCGCTCGGCCTGAACGGTTCACTCGGCGAGCTGTACGTCGACGTCACGAAGCTGCCCGGCCGCGAGGAGCTTTTCAGCACGATCACCGGTTACACGAACGCGCCCCTGCCGCTGCCGGCCAGCGGCGGCATCGCGGCCGCGACCGGAGCCGTGCCGCCGAGCGATCTCAAGACGGTCCGCTACTTCGTGCGGCAAGGCGAAGCGTACGACCCGGGCGGCGGCGCTTCCACCCTGCTCTCCCGCGACGTGCAGCAGCGGGCCAGCGGCCTGGTGCGGCAAGCCATTCCCCGCCCGACGTTCAACTTCGCCGAGCAGGTCGGCGACTCGACGCTGCTCGACGCCGGGCAGACGCTGCTCGCGCCGGAAGTCGTACACCTGGAGTTCCGCTACTACGGCGGCCAGCAAGTCGTCGACGTGTGGGACATGCAGGAAGAAAAGTCGCTCCCCGTAGCGGTCGAGGTTCGCATCTGGCTCGCCTCGCCCGCGGCGGTCGGGTCGGCGGACGGCTCGCAATCCGACCTTGCCGGCCGGCTCGC
>CAZHIV010000370.1:0-7262 GCA_964532675.1 uncultured Planctomycetaceae bacterium | reverse complement strand
CCGTCCGCCCTCCCCCTTCCCCCTTCCGCCTTTACAATCCGGCCGCCTTGGCCCATATTGCGGCCATTCGCCGGGTCCTGCCGGCCACGTGCCCACGCGGCCCCGGCGTATAATCGGAAGTAGGGAGATTACCGAGTAGGTGCCGCGAGCCGAGCGGCACTCAGCCGTGCCCCGCTCGGCTCGCGGGGCCTACGGGAGCATCATGGCTGATTCCAAACCGCCCGCGAGCGACCAGGCACCGGCCGGCGCTCGCATCGCGGCCATCGACGTCGGGTCCAACAGCATTCGGCTGGTGGTCGCCGAGGTGTTGCCCTCCGGCGGCTACCGCGTGCTGGACGAAGAGCGCGAAAACACCCGGCTCGCCGGGGCCCTCACGGCGACCGGCCGGCTCGATCCTGCCGCGGCCGACACCACCGTCAGCGTGCTGCGAAACTTCCTCTCCATCGCGGCCGGCTACAGCGCTTCGCAAATCCGCGCCATCGGCACCAGCGCCTTGCGCGATGCCGAGGACGGCGCGGAATTCTGCGTCCGGGTGCGCAAGGAATTGAAGCTCTCGATCGAGGTGATTTCCGCCGCCGAGGAGGCCCGGCTCGCCTTCTTGAGCGTGGCCCGCGCGTTCGACATCTCCGGCCGCGAGGTGGCGGTGGCCGACATCGGCGGCGGCAGCACCGAGATCGTGCTGGCCTCCAGCGGCCTGGTCGACCAGGTGTACGCCACGAAGCTCGGCGCCGTGCGCGTGGCCGAGCAGTGCAACGTCACCGGCCGCAGCTCCGAAAAACAGCTCGTCGCCCTGCGCGACTACGTCGACGCGGCGCTGAAGAAAGAGATCGGCAAGCCGCCGTTCGTGCCCGACATGCTGTTCGGCACGGGCGGCACGTTCACGGCGCTGGCGTCGATCATCATGGCCGCGCAGGGCCAGGCGGGCCAGCCGATGTGGGGCTTCCGCGTCACCCGCGCCCAGATCCGCCACCTGGTGGCCGACCTCGCCCACATGCCGCTCGAGAAGCGCCGCAAGGTGACCGGCCTCTCGCCGCAGCGGGCCGACATCATCGTCGCCGGGCTGGCCGTCATCGAGCGGATCATGCGCCACCTGCGCGTGAACGTCGTGCAAGTGCACACCCGCGGCGTGCGCGACGGCCTGCTCTTGACGATGATCCAATCGACCGCGATCGCTTCGCCGTCGCCCGTCCCCGCCGAGGAGCGCCGGGCCGCGGTGGAGGAGTTCGCCAGGAACTGCGGCGTCGACCTGGCCCACGCCCGCCAGGTCGCTCGCATCGCCGGCTCGCTGTGGGAGCAACTGGCCGGCCCGCTCGGCCTGCCCGCCGACGATCGCGAGCTGATCGAGACGGCCGCCCTGGTGGCGAACGTCGGGTACCTCATCAACTTCGAAGGACACCATAAGCACAGCTTCCACCTGATCCTCAACAGCGAGCTGCCCGGCTTCGAGCGGCGGCAGTTGCAGCTGTTGGCCAACGTCGCCCGCTACCACCGGGCCAGCGCGCCCAAGCAAAAGCACGACCACTTTCGCGAGCTGCAGGCCGAGGACCAGCGCCGCGTGTCGGCCCTGGCGGCCATCCTGCGGTTGGCCCTGGCGCTCGACCGCACGCACCAGCAGCACGTCGGCGAAGTGCGGGCTCGCGTCGGCGATGATAGCGTCAAGATCACCGTCCAGGCCCACGGCGACGCCGAGGTCGACCTCTGGGCGGCGGAGCGCAAGGTCGAGCTGTTCGAGAAAGTGTTCGGCCGGCAAGTCCGCTTCGCCGCCCGCCGCGCCTCGGCCGCCCCTCGCCGCAAGCGCCGCACAAGCACGACCCGCCGGCCGCGCCAGCGAACGACTCGCAGCAGCGCGAACGGTTCGACTCGCCGCAGCACGAACCGCTCGCGCCCGCGGTAGCTAAATCGCGATATGTGCACTTTGAAACTACGGCCGCTCGAGGGCGTCGGCCGTGCGCGGCAGCCAGACGGCCATTTCACCCGGGCCGCGGTGGGCCCAGGCGTAGTATGGGATGGCGGTGAACGTAAGTTCCTCCATCACCGGGATGCGTTTGCTGCCGCCGTCGCGTTGCGCCTCCGCAACTTCGCGCAGGTGGTACACCGAACCGGTAATCACCTGCACACCGCCCAAAAGGTCCTTGCGAAACTCGCTGGCCAGCGGCTTGTCGTCGGGCAGCACGAGGTTCCGGACTTGCCCGCCGTGCACATCCGGCCACTCGATGCAATACACGATCGGCCCGCGCATCAGCGCCACCCGGCCGCGGTCGGCCTCCACCTTCTCGTTCGCCACGACGCGCCGCACCGGCATCGGCAGCTCGAGCGTGAGCGTGTCGCCCGGTTGCCACTGCCTCTCGTGCGCGACGAAGTAATAGGCTTCACGATGCAGGCCGTCGCTCTCCTCGCCGTTGAGCAGCAACCGCGGTTGTTCTTGGGGCGGTTCGTCCGAGAACGAGTAGAGCGGTTCATCCGCCAACGCGTTCCCGGCAAGTGGAAACGCCTGGTCGCTCGCCCAGCCGGGTACGCGAACTCGCACCGCGAATTTGTGGCCGGCGGTTTGTGGATCCATCTTGATAGTCACGCGGCCATCCCAGGGATACGCCGTGTCCTGCTCGACGTGTACGACTCCGCCAGCGAGCTTCACGTCGGCCGACCCTGCGGCGAACAAGTTGACGTACAGCGTGTCGCCCCGCGCGGCGTACACGTATCCAGGCACGGAGGGGATAAACCGGCAGATGTTCGACGGACAGCACGCGCAATCGAACCACTTGCTGCGTGCATAGTCGCCGTCGGAAGCGAGCGGGTTGGGATAGAAGAACGTCTTGCCGTCCAGGGCGACGCCGGCGATCACGCCGTTGTACAACGCGCGTTCCAGCATGTCGATGTACTTCCCGTCGCCGTGCAGCAAAAACATGCGATGGTTCCAGAAGCACGTGGCCAGGTTCGCGCACGTCTCGGAGTAGGCCGAGTCGTTGGGCAGCTCGTAGTCTTTGCCGAAGGCCTCGCCTTCGCTGGTGGCGCCGACTCCGCCGGTGATGTACGCCTTGCGGGCGAAGACGCTTTCCCACAGCCGGTCGACGACCGCGGCGAGTTGCCGATCGCCCGTCAGCGCCGCGACGTCCGTCGCCGCGGCGTACAGATACATGGCCCGCACCGCGTGGCCGACCGCCTCCTCTTGTTCCACCAGCGGCTTGTGATCCTGGTTGTACTCGCCCCACAGCTCGGGCCGTTCGTCGCTCGGCTTGCCGCGGATGTCGAGGAAGAACTTCGCCAAATCCAGATAGCGCGCGTCGCCGGTCGCGCGATACAGCTTGACGAGCGCCATTTCAACCTCGGCATGCCCGGCGGGTATCTCCATCTTGCCGGGCGCGAAAGTGTCCACCAACAAATCGGCGCTCTTCCTGGCGACGTTCAGAAACGCCTCGTCGCCCGTCGCCTCCCAGTGGGCCACGGCCGCCTCGAACATGTGGCCCAGGTTGTACAGCTCGTGGCTGTCTCTCAACGAAAGCCACTTTTCGTCGCGCGGATAACAGCAGTAGATCTTCTTAGGATCGGCGATCCGGTCGCGGGCGGTGTACGCGGTGAACAGGTAACCGTCGTCCTCTTGCGCCGCCGCGATCAATTCTATGAGTTCTTTGAGATAGGCCGCCAGCTTGTCGTCGGGCCGCGTCATGAGCGAATAGGAGGCGCCTTCCATGACCTTGTACACGTCGGTGTCGTCGAACCCGAAGTGGCCGACCCAGTTCGCGTCCGACAGGCCGCCCGCCACGCGGAAATTCTCCACCCGCCCGGTCTCTTCGCACATCTGGAACGAGAGCGGAATCGTCGTCGTGCGATTCACTTCCAATCGCGGCTGCCAAAACGCGTCGCTCAACCGCACCTCCCTGGCGGGCACCGGGCGAATCGGGTAGTCGCGTTCTTGCCCTGGGCACATCGAGCCAATCGCGATCGAAACAAAGAACACTACCGTCGAAAGTTTGATTCGCATCGAAACCGCCTCCGAAGCATCAACTCAAAGAAACGCGTCGTACGCGACAATCGCCAGCATCACGGCGCCGACGGCCAGTTTGCCGACGGTGCCCCAGATGCGGCCGAAGAAGGCGCCGCGGCCAGCGGCCAGGCGCTCCGGTTCGTCGCGACCTTTCCAGACTTCGCCCAGGTAGGCCCCGGCAAACGCCCCAACAGCCCCGCCCAGCACGGCCATGATGAGCGAGCCGAGAATCGGTATGGGCGTGCCGACGCCCAGCCCGACGATGCTGCCCACGATCGCGCCGACGATCGAGAGCACGATCGCCCGCCGGCTGGCGCCCTGCCGCGCCGCGCCCGCGGCCCCGGCGACAAACTCGACCACCTCGCCCGCCACGGCCAGTCCGAGCAGCACGAAGACGGTCGTCCAAGTAATGCCGCGCCCCGCCGCCTCCGGTAACAACCAGGCAAACAGCGCGACCGCGCCCACGACGATCCAGTTACCGGGCAGCGTCACCAGATTCAACAGCCACGCCAGCAGGCTGGTGGCGACGAGCAACAGCGCCCACAGATAGTAGACCCAATCAGCATCCATGCAGCTGATTGTAGCGTTCGCGGGCAATACTCCGCTACGCGCCGCCGGGAGCCCGGCATTTTCGACGGTGCGTTGCCCTACCCGCTCACACGCCGAGGCGGCTGTCTTCCAGGCCGAGACGCTTCATTTTCTTGTAGAGCGTCGTGCGATTGATGCCGAGCTGGTCGGCCGTCGCGTTGCGGTTCCAGCCATTGGACTCGAGCACCTCGCGAATGATCTGCCGCTCGGGTCCCTCGAGCGCCTCTTTGAGCGTCTTCTGTCCGACCGGCGCGCTCATGATGACGGGGCCCGAGCCGCGGACTTCGACCGGCAAATCGGCCACCGTGATGATCGGACCCTTGCCGAGCAGCACGGCCCGTTCGACGACGTTCTGCAGCTCGCGGACGTTGCCCGGCCAGTGGTATCGCTCCAGCGTGGCCATCGCATCGTCCGCAAAGCCGGTCACCTCGCGGCGAGAGTCTTCGCGCACCTCGGCCAGAAAACTGTGCGCCAGCTGGGGGATGTCGCTTGTCCGCGAACGCAGCGCGGGCAGCTCGATGTCGATCACGTTCACGCGGTAGTACAGGTCCTGGCGGAAACGTCCCTCGGCGACGGCCCGCGACAGGTCTTCGTTCGTCGCCAGGATCACGCGGACATCGACCTCGAACGTCTTCGTGCCGCCGACCTGCTCGAATTTCAATTCCTGGAGCACGCGGAGCAGCTTCACCTGCATGGCCGGGCTGGCCGTGCCGATCTCGTCGAGAAAGATCGTGCCGGCGTCGGCCTGCAGGAACTTGCCCATCTTTTCGCCGGCCGCGCCGGTGAACGCGCCCGCCACGTGGCCGAATAGCTCGCTTTCCAGCAGCGTCTCGGGAAGCGCCCCGCACGCCACTTCGACGAACGGCCCCTTCGAGCGGCCGCTGCGCCGGTGAATGGCCCGGGCGATCATCGATTTGCCGGTGCCGCTTTCGCCAGTGAGCAGCACGGTCGCCCGCGTGTCGGCCACGCTGCTAACCATTTCAAAGACCTTCAGCATCCGCGGATCGCGGCCCACGACGTTGTCCATGCCGTAGCGGCGGTCGAGTGCGGCGCGCAGGTTTTCGTTCTCGCGCTGCACGCTGCGCTGCGAGAGGGCCCGCTCGATCGTCATCAACAATTCGTCGTCGATGAGCGGCTTGGTGATGTAGTCGAACGCCCCGGCACGGATCGCCTCGATGGCTCCGTCCGGCGTGCCGTAGCCGGTCATCAGCACGACCTGTGAGCCGGGCCAGTTCCGCCGGCACTGCTCCAGCAGGTCGAACCCGTCGCCGTCGCGCAGCCGCACGTCGGCCAGCACCAGCTCGAACGACTTGCGGCGCATCTGCTCCAATGCGTCTACATATCCGGCCGACGCATCCAGCTCGTAGCCTTGGCTCCGCAGCCAATCGGCCATCGAATCGAGCACATGCCGATCGTCGTCTACCAGCAGCAGTTGCGGCTTGGTCATGGGGAGTTAATTCTTCAAGGGCCAGCTATTTGTATCCACGGTGCGGCAACCTCAGCGCAGTCCGTCGCCAAATATCTACGTCACACCGCGCGCACGGTCAACGAACGCCACATTTCCCTCATGCCGGCGTGCACTTGTGACGATTATGCGCTTTGCGACGGCGCGGGCCGACTGATATAATTTGAGTGGTACGCCGGCAGCGACAGACCATGCCTAGAAAGATTCGTGAACTAATTCGCGACCTGGAGCGAGCCGGCTTTGAGAACCAAGGTGGCAAAGGAAGTCACCGAAAGTTCGTCCATCCCAAAGTCGCCAAATCGGTTGTCATCTCCGGCAACGAAGGCAACGACGCACAGCCATACCAAGAAAAGGCTATCAAACGCGCGGTCAAGGAATCCCAACAATGAAAGAAAGCGCTCGTTACGTAAAGATCGTTGAGTGGTCCGATGAAGACGGCTGCTATGTCGGCAGCTGCCCGGGATTGTTCTACGGCGGCTGCCATGGCGATGACGAGCAGCAAGTTTTTTCCGAGCTTTGCGAAATCGTCGACGAAACGATTATGATGCACCATCAAAATGGCAAACCCTTGCCGCCCCCCACCGCGGGCCAAGGAATTGCAGAGAAAATTGTTTAGGGCAAATCGAAGATGGATACGCAAAGTCTTCCGCCGGGCTGGGATGAAGAGCGCGTACGGCGGTTGATTACGACCTTTGAGGCGCAGTCAGAAGAAGAGCTAGTTGCGCAAGACAACACTACGGTGTTATTCCCCGATGGCGTAAATTGCGAGTTGGCTCGACGCCGCGACGAAATGCGGGATACGTCCTTTGGAATCTCGCATGAAGAAACCTGGCGACGCATAGCGAATCGCCATGGCTAGAGCGATTCGCTACCACCCGCTCTTCGAATGCGAGTTTGCGAGGCAGCCGGCTGGTACGTTTATTGAGCGTAGATCTTAGGAAAGCTGCGACAATATGGACCAGCTAATAGACGCTTGAGTAGAATATGCTCCGAACGTTTCAACAGCTACTCAATAAGCGCCCTTTTCAGCCATTTCGTCTCGTCATGTCGAGCGGACAGACGTACGACGTGCGTCATCCGGAAATGGCTATGCTAACCAGGTCCGACATTCTCGTCGGCATCGGCGATACGGACGAGGGCGTTCCAGCGGACTTCAAGATATGTTCGCTCCTGCACGTATCCTCAATCGAGCCTCTGAGCGTTAAAGGAAACGGTTCGCGTCGTAAA
>CAZHIV010000369.1:0-4516 GCA_964532675.1 uncultured Planctomycetaceae bacterium | reverse complement strand
GGCACGGCGCTGGCTTCCGACGCCGAGGCTGTTGTCATCTACGACACGACCGTACAGCCCTTCGGCATCAACGGCGCGGTGCCCATCGATTTCAACGGGGACGGGCAGGTCGATTACGAGATCGACCACGACCGCGTCGATCTGGGCGGCGGAAACGTTGTTGATTATCTGCAGCTCGACAAGAACGATACCAACGGCGCGTCCGGCGGTGAAAACCCCTGCCCGATAGACGTCTTCGACACGTTCCCTTTAAACGGCACCGACGCCAACAATACGTTCGACGCGGGGTATGTGATCCCCACGGGCACGCAGGGCGACTATCCGGCTGCATTGGGTGCCGGCACACTGATTGGTCCCGCATCCTCCTTTGACTTCCAGGAGACTGTCGATTTCCAGAGCTCCGGCAAGACGATCCGCGCCAACCGGCTGATCGACGAAGATGCCGGCCAGTGCGACCAGGCGATTTGCGGTTTAACTGCGGCCCAAGTTCAAGTGCCCACGAACGGCCCGAATTTCTTGGGATTGGGCGAAGAAGTCGGCTACCTCGGCGTGAGGATGCATATGGCAGACGACGGGGTGAACTCCCATATCACCTATGGCTGGATCGGTATCCGCATCACGAACGAAGCCGATGCGACTGGCGAGGTCGTCGGTTGGGGCTATGAAACGAGCGGCGCGCCGATCCGCGCCGGCCAAGTCCCGGAGCCCGGGACGTTGCTCACTGCACTTGCCGGCGCAATGTTTGCTGGATGCTTCCTCTGGAGGCGAGTGTTCGGCCGCAGATAGCATGCCCGGGTCGCGGGACACGCCGCAAGTCGAAGTCGAATCGGTCCGGCACCTTATCGAGTTGGGCTACGTCGATCCGGATGAAGTGGCTGCGCGCAAGGTCGAACTGCGCCAAAAGTCCACAGCGGATCTCGCCCGGGCGATGGAATTGCACGCGCATGATAGTAGCCAGGATGCCGTGGCCTTGCTCGAAGGGATCTGCGCAAACGATCCCGATTGGCACGTGCCACGGCAACGGCTGGCGGAAATCCACTACAACGCGGGGCGGTGGGCTGAGGCTCAAGCGCAGCTCGATTGGCTCGCGCATCACGGCGCGGATTACCCCCGCTCGGCACTCATCGCGGGCGGAATCGCGCTAGTGCAGCGTGAGATCCACACCGCGCTCGAAGAGCTGCAATACGCGCGGCACGTCGAGCCAAATCTGCCCAGCGCCCATACGCTGGTGGGAACGGTTCTGCTCCGCTTGGGAAGATGGGACGAGGCCGAAAATGCATTGCGCGAGGCAGCCCAGCAGAACCCGAACGATGCTCGCGCCCGCGACGGCCTGGCCGCCGTTTGTCTAAAACACGGCGAGTACGAGGACGCCGCCGATTGGGCCCTGCGCGCGCTGGAGCAAGACATGCGGCTATTCCGCGGGCACTACCACTTGGGTCTGGCGCTGGCGCATTTGGATCGGCCCAGCGAGGCCCTGCAGGCGCTGGAACGGAGCACGCAGGTCGACCCCTCGCGCACCGCGCCTTACCGATGGCTGTCGCGAATCGCCGGAGAAATGCTCGGCGACCCGATTCGCGCGGCTTGGTATCGTGAGAGAGCGCGCGACATCATTCGCCAACGCCGCCAGCGACGTGGCCGGCAACAGCTACTTTAGCCTGACTTCAATCAACTGCGGCACGTAGGTGGTGGAGTTCACAAACGTCACATACACCACGCGACCGCCCTCGCTAGCCAGTTCTGGGTGCTCTTTGGCGGCGTAAATGAGATCCCCGTCACCGATTCGTTTGGGCTGGTAAACCACTTCCCCGGCGCTCCAAGGGCCCGTCCGCCGCGGAGCAGTGCGCATGAGAATCTTGTGCTCGCGATGCAGCGAGTGAAACGCGATGTGCTTCCGCACAAACGGGTTGTACGACGCCGACATTTCGTTGGGCACCGCATCGAAAAGCGGCGCCGCGGATTCGAACTTTTTCGACCACCGCGGCAATACATCCGGTTGACTCGCCGTTGGCGCTGCAACGAGATATTCGTAGGACGTCAAGTCTTCTATCGATCCAATCCGCGTGCGGGCCAGGTGCATTCCCGTTGCCAAACAGCCCCATAGATAGACGTAATCATCGGCACGCTCGACGAACACGCCGAAGCTGGGCTCGTCCCCTTTCCAGAACTCACGCGTTTCGTCGGGCGCCGTGAGCTTCGTAAATTGCAGGTCGTCGACGTCGGCACGAGCCAGGCCCATCCCGTCGAGTTGAAAGTTCACGAATACGTCAACGCCCTCGAGCAGGGTGATCCGGTGATAGTAGAGATAGATTTGCCGCCCCACACACAGGCCGTGAATCGCCCAGACGCGATGCCTGGCCGGATCTTCATCGGCTGCGAATGGCACGATTTGCCGCGGTCTCTTCCCGTCAGAATCGGCGAGGAATCGAAACCGTTCGATCCCGCGCGATGCATCCTGCCGCGGCGCGATGGCGGCCGTATTGGAACGCAACTTAGCCAGGTTAAGACCGTGGATCGTCTTAAACGGTCCCTCGACGGTGTCCCCGAAGACCCACAGCGAGTCGCCGGAAGGTAACACCGTGCTCGTCGCGCCGTCCGCCCCACTTACGCCCACCCGATTGTTGAGAAATTGGTTGCCCAGATGGCGCACCGAGGCGACTAGTGGATTATCGGTCGATCGACGCGATTCAGGCGATTCCGCAGCAACCGTCCGTGGAGCGAAGGCGTTGCCGCCGAGCACCCCCCCGGCCACGGCCTTTAAGAAGCGGCGTCGCGAATGGTTCAGCGCGCACGTCAACACGGGCGATCTCCTCCGCAAGCGTTTTGCTCAAGGCGTCGGATCATTAGCATGGTCGTGCGCGCGGTCGTGCCGCCCATCTTCTTGGTGAAGCTGCGCGTGTCCGTATAATGGTCGAACGAAAGGAACCGAAACTGCTTGACTCCAGCGGGAGCGCCGCGAAACGCCTCGATCTTGAGTAGTGCATTGGCCCAGCCGCCGCGCAATTTCAGATCGACGACGTTGGCGTCCACCGTGATCGTGTCCCGATTCGTGCGATGCGCCAACAGGCAGCCCTTCACCTGGTCATCGATCAACAACACGCGGGACTGCCGCGGTAGAAACGCCTTGGGGCCCTGCCCCCGCAGCCTGCGATAGAGTTCGCCGCGGTCACCGCCCATGTGATCGAGGTGCAACTGCAACACGGGCACCAGGTTCGCCTCGAACAAGGGAATCACCCGGGCATTCGGCGGGATTCGCCCCTGGGCGCGCATGCGGTCGACCAGCGCGCCCAATCGCGCCTCGATCTGATTGACCGGCAACAGGTGCTCCTCAACGGTTTCGCTCCGCGTGAAACCCAGCCGTTCCCAGGCGTGCATCTCGACGCTGCCTTGATCGACGCGCTGCGCCGCGTAGAGCGCCTTTGCGCCTGCCGCACGCGCGGTCTGCTCGATATGTCGAAGTAGATTCGTCGCGATCCCATTCCGTCGGCACGGCTCGATCACTCGCAGAGACACCCCTGGTCCTGTCAACGGCTGCTGGCGACAGGAGCGAGTGGCGGCCGCCGCGCCAATTACAAGCTGATGCTTACCGTCCACCGACACGAAATGGATTGCCGCTTCGCGCATTTCCGGCAATAACATGCGCACGGCCTTGGCGTCCACCGCCGTGGCCGGTCGGATCGAGAATCCGTCGCGGGCGATATTGAAATCGACAAGCACGAATATTTTGCTAACGTCTATTGCGCCAAGTTGGCTCCCGGCCAGACGAGATCGTTAAAGCGATCTACCGGCTCCCGGGCTGTCCAGGCGATACCCCGCAGCAGCAGCACCCGGAGCAGACCTGAAATCGAGACTAACACCCGACCGCTCCCGCGTTCGACGGTCCACATTTGCGGTTTGCCGTTTTCGGCGGCTGCGCCCAGGATACGACCGGGGGGCAACGAACCAGCCAGTTTCCAGTAGATCTCATCGACCAGGGTCAGCGTTTCAAAGTTGCAAATGATGGGTTGGTTGGCCTTGCGATTGAAAGCAAGGTGGTCTCACCGTGACGAAATGCAATGGGACCGATCAAACGTTGGGTTCGCCCTGGCAAGGTAAAACTCGCCCTGGAGAATGCCCAGCGACACCTCGACGTCGTTGGTTCCTTCGACAGCAAGTGGCAGCACGTCGATGGAGAAATCCAAGGACACTGCCGGCCCGGTGCTCAAGCGAAAAAAGAACTCGTCGTCCAACGGATTAATGACGGTCGCTGATTCGGGGGAGGACGTTGCTGGGGCATCGACCGTGAGAATGTAGCTGATCGGAGGGTTGCCAATCGTTTCGGACTCTGAGCTATCAAAGGTTAAGCCCGCCGGTCCTTCGGCCTTCTGCACGTGGCCACTCGTACCAACGTTAACGTGAGGCTTCGTACGCTCAAAGTTTTCTTTGGCCATGTTAGTGTCCCCAATGAAGTGTCCAATTCGCGACGAGTTCACCGTAATCATAAATGTAATTCGGCGCGACCTTCGACGGTAGAAGGCGC
>CAZHIV010000368.1:0-9636 GCA_964532675.1 uncultured Planctomycetaceae bacterium | reverse complement strand
GCGGGCGGATCGTGTCGCCCAGGTCGTCGGAGGCGGAGAGGAGGATCGTGGAGGAAGGGTGGGGGAATGACGAATGACGAATGTCGAATGACGAATGGGGGGAGGGTGATTGCGGATTGCGGATTTCGGATTGCGGATTGTTCGGGAGTGACGAATGGTTGGTGGTTTCGTCACTTGTCATTCGTGCTTCGTCATTCACGCCGGGCCAGGGGCCGCCGTGGGAGGCGCGGGCGGCCATGTCGATGGCGATGGCCGTCTTGCCGGCGCCGGGGTCGCCGATGAGGAGCGTTACCTTGCCGAGCGGAACGATATCGGGCCACAGCCACTGGACGGGCTGCGCCGGGCAGTCGTGCGCGCAGACGAGCTCCAGCTGGTCGGCGGCTTCGGCGCAATCGGGGTCGTCGTCGTGGATGAAGGGGTAGTGTGGCATGGCGGTGGTCCTTGGGTCGCGAGTCGGATAGGAGACCTTCGGTCGCGGGAGGTGCGGGGTCAGGAGACCCGCGCACAACGGCGCCGAGGTGCGGGGTCGGGCTTCGGCCGTGAGCTCAGCCGAACGGAGACCCGCGCACAACGGTGAACGTTCGGACAGATACCATGCTGCGCGAAACGGCGGTGGAATTCACCTGGCTATTTTGGCCATCTTGACAAGCGTTTTCGCGCGGGCGGAGAATCGGCGAGCGGGTATGGTGAAATGTCTCTATCGAATGGTGCTATGGCACCGGGCTTTAGAATGGGGCGCTGGATAACACGTACTGTACTTTTTACTACGGGTGTCATGCTGGCGTTTAATGTTGGAGGCGCGCAGACCCAGCTTGAGGTGCTCGCAACTCGGAATGCTATCGTGATCGCGCTTACCAAGTGGCTTCATAACCATGCACCAGCGGCGCTGTACGACTTTGAGCAAGACCTGCTTCTTTACTTTGGATTTAGCCCATACGCCGTGTTAAGCGGTGTATTGGCTGGGCTAATTTGGTCGTGGCCTAAACCGTTAGAGGGCGTACTTTTTTTCGCAGCGTCTGCAGCGTGCTTTAACGCTTTACTCATTCGGTATTTTGCAATTGCTGAAAGCCTCGCTTGGTACCATTGCTTAGATTTCGTCTTGTCGCAGTTCGCGTTGATTCCGATCTTCGTTTTGAGTGCTAATCTCGGTAACGCGATGCGCACTAAGCGAAAGTTCCGCTTCACGCTTCAGGACCTTCTGCTGGGCTCAACCTTGATAGGTATCCTGCTTACTGCGATCATGACTCGCTGGTTTTTGGCAGTCCCCATTGCGATATTTTTTAGCGTCAGTTGGCTCGCTTGGCGGACTTTCCCGCAGTCTCGGAGGCTAGCCGCCTAACAAGCGCTGCGGTTAACCCGTCGGCAAAGCGGTGAATTCAGCCTTTTCCACAATTAGCCCGTGATCGTCGATCGGGGCTTTATGGTAGAATGGCGGGTGACGGCCGTTTTTTGTAAGAGGTTGAATCGTATGAAAGATTTGAAACGCATCACGCTTGATCCTGCGGTGATGGGAGGGAAACCTTGTATTCGCGGCTTGCGAATGACGGTGGGAACGATTATCGGTCTGCTGGCGGCGGGTCGGTCGCGCGAGGAGATCCTAAACGCCTATCCTTACTTGGAAGCGGAGGATATTGACGAGGCGCTCGCATACGCGGCGTGGCGAGTCGAAGAACGCGAAGTTTCGCTGCCGGTCGCATGAGCATCAAGATCCTGATCGACATGAATTTGTCGCCGGATTGGGTTCCGCTGCTGCAAAACGCCGGTTGGCCAGCAACGCATTGGTCAACCGTGGGCGACCCGCAAGCCACTGATCGGAGCATCATGGATTGGGCCGAAGCGAATGGATACGTGGTATTCACGCATGACCTGGACTTCGGCACGTTGCTGGCGTTGACGCACAAGGTCGGCCCCAGTGTTTTGCAGGTGCGCGGCGCGGACGTGCTGCCTGATCACATGGGCAGGCTGGTCGTGGCAGCGATTGGCCAGCACGAAGCCGATTTGGAATCGGGTGCCTTGGTCGTCGTCGATGAGAGCAAACATCGTGTGCGTGTTTTGCCCATCTGACGTTCGACTTTTCCGCTCGCGGCGGGGGTCTTTGTAACGCTTGGGTGCCGGCGGGGGTGAAACCCGCCGCTCGCGCGGGGAATTGGAATCCGTTTTTTTAGATGGATTCGATTTCTAGCCACTCTTTGTATTTGGCGGGGGGGTAGAAGGGGCCGGCGGAGAATTCGCCGGCGGTGTTTTGGCCGAGGAACGTGCGGTTTCCCACCGGGCCGAGCGAGCGGTAGAAGAGCCATTGGTCGCGGCCCGATTGGGCGCGGTAGGCGACCGCGGCGTCGCGGGGCACGATCTCGAGCATCTTGCCGACGGTGAGTTGGCGCCAGGTGCGGTCTCTCTTGGTGCGCTTGCGATCGAGATCGAACACGAGCGGGCAACAGAGGGCGCGGCCGTGCGCTTCCTGGGTGAGCGTGAGGCAGCCGGCCTGTTCGACGACTTCGCCGCTGCGGGGGTCGGAGCGCCATTCTTTGAGCGCGAGCGGCAGCACGGCGGCGCGCATTTTGTCGGCGGCGAGCAGGCCGTCGCGGGTCTCGGTTTCCGGCTGCCAGCTGGCTTCCGCGTCGAGCGGCAGCTTGAGCGAGTGCTTCAATTGGCGCGGCGCGCCGTCGGCGGCGAAGACGACGTCGGCCAGGTAGAGCACACTATCCTGCCGGCCGAGCAGCAGTTGCCGCTCGAGCCGCAGGCCGTGCGACAGGTCGATGCCCAGCTCGAGGAAGTCGTAGCGTTTGGCGGTTTCCCAGCAGAGCCTTTCCCATTCGCCGGTAACCTGCACCGGCGCGCCGTCGCAAGTGGTTTCGAACGCCAGCGGGCCGGCCAGCAGCCGCTCGCCATCGGCGGCCAACTCGATTCGCAGCGGCTCGGCGGCGTAGGCGACGGCCAGGCGCACGTCGTCGCGCGACCAGCCGCCGGCCAACAGGGCGATGCCCGACCAGTCGGAGTTCAGCGACGGCGCGGGCAAATCGTCGTCGTCGAAACGGGCGCGTTGCGGGACGACGCCGCGGGGCAGCGAGGCGGCGGCCGCGGCCCAGTCGCCGCGGTCGCCGGCCAGCTCCAAGGCGGTGGCGAACAGCGGCGCGGACCAAGCGGGCGACGACTGGTCGGTCGGCGCGAGCAGGAAGCGTCCGCCGTCGTCGGCCAGTTGCAGCGCGCGGCGAACGAGCCACTGGTACTGGCACTCGGCCTTGGCCGACCAGGGGCCGCGATCGAGCCGCTCGCCGAGCCAGCGGGCGCGGGTCCAGCAGGCGAAGAGCGGGCCCATCACGCCGAGCCAGCGGGCGTGCGGCAGGCCTTCGCCGTCGGTGAGCTCGACGAGCGCTTCGGAGAAAGCGGCCCGCGCGTTCTTTCGCAACGACCGCAGCGCGCGGACTTCCGGAAACAGGTAACCCAAAGCGAGCGGGAGCTCGCCGGCCAGCAGTTGCTGGCGCACGACGTCGCGCGGCTCGGCGGCGATGTCGATGCGGAGCTGCTGCGAGTCGACGGCGACGTCGTGCAGCTCTTCGGCGAGCCGCCACCAGGTTTCGGCCGCCAGCTCGGCGGCCAGCGGCGGCAGCGCGTAGGCCAGCGCGACGAGTTGCAGCGCGCGCGGCAAATCGGGCGCTTCGTCCAGTGCGAACGGCAGGCCGAAGGTCGTGCTTTCAGCCGGCGCCGCCAGGAAGGATCGGAGTTCGTCGCATTGCCATTCGCTCGGCCAGCCCCATAAGAGGGCCGGTTCCTTGCCGCGGAGGAATGGGGGCGGGCCGGGCCGCCGCCGGCGGGCCAGGTGCTTCTGCCACGCAGGCCAGCCGCCGAACGCCCCGCCGCGGGCCGGTCGCTCGCTCACCGATCGCGGGGCACTCGCGTGCCAGAGGGGCTGCAGGTTGGGAAACTCGGGCGAAGTCTCTTCGGTAATCGCAACGGCCATGTTGACGCTTGATCCGGATTGGTGACGTTCGACAAATGGACGCTCGCCTGGCGTGCCGCTATCTTACAGAGGGAACGGTGGGCGGTCGAGGGTTGCCAGGACCGGGTGAGTGGTCAGTTCAAAGTAGAACCGGTTTCGATAGTAGTGGCACCGGCTGCTAGCCGGTGCGGAGAATTGCACAACTGCGACACAGGCCAGCGGCCTGTGCCACTGAGCCGGTGCGACACAGGCCAGCGGCCTGTGCCACTGAGCCGCAAGCATCGATGGTTTTGAAACCGGTTCTAATCATCTCGCTCCGCGAGAAGGTTTTCCTCGCGCGGAGCGAGAGGTCTATCTAGGAGCGCACATCATGCAAAAAAATACGCGCAAGATCGTGACGGCCGCGGGATTCGTCCAAGCGGCGCTGTTCGTCGCCCTGTCGCTCGGCGCGACGGCGGGTTGGTGCGTCGCCCAGGACGACGCACTGGAGGCCGCCGAAACGGCGCCGGCGGCAGACGCCCAGCCGTCGCCGCCGAAATTGCCCGAGCCGAAGGGCGCCAAGCGGCTGTCGCCGCAGTACGACATCTGGGTCGATCCGAAAGAGAAGGCGGTGCTGATCGACGGGCAGATTTCGTTGCGCGAGGGCATGCTGGAGATGTTTGCCTGCACGCGCAACACGAAGGAGCACGAGTCGATCGTTTCGGCCAACACGAAAGCTTACCTGGCGCATGCCGCGCTGCTTTCGCTCGGCGCCGAGACGGGCACGACGGCGCGGTTTCAGCCGACGTACCAACCGCCCACGGGCACCCAGATCGAGGTCCTCGTGCGGTGGGTCGACGAGCAGGGCAAGGAGCACTCGGCGCGGGCCCAGGACTGGGTGAAGAACATCCACACCGGCAAGGCGATGACGGCCCCCTTCGTGTTCGCGGGCAGCGCGTTCTGGACCGACGCCGAAACGAAGAAGCGATACTATCAGGCGGAGGGGGGCGACTTCATCTGCGTGTCGAACTTCAGCACGGCCATGCTCGATATTCCCGTTGAAAGCCCGCAGTCCAATACCGAGCTGGCGTTCGAGGCTTTTACCGAACGGATCCCGCCGCTCGGCGCGCCGGTGCGGCTGGTGCTCAAGCCGAAGCTGAAGGAGCGGAAAGCTGGGAGCGACGAGCAGGGAGCGGAGAGCAGCAAGTAACGCGTGCAGTCTTCCCAACTAGCCGGAGGGCTACGCCTCCCGGTCCGGCCCGCGTAGCGGTCCGGCTATGGGGTCGCGGTTGCGTCGAGCGCGAGCAGACGTAATCACTCAGTTCGACGCGCTGACCCAGCCGGCGGCGTCCTGCTGTGCCTGTTGCGGCGTGATCGCGCGGGCGGACACCTGGCGATAGGCGGCCGGCTTCTCGTACAGCGCGGTCGTCACCGGGGCGATGCTGCGCTGCGCGGTGCGGTCGTTCGGATCGAACAGCTTCGGCGGTTGGAAATAGGTCGAAGGATCGCCGTTGGTGTCGTACGGCTGCGTGCCGTTCTGGTCGCTGCCCGGTTCGGGTTGGATGCCCTGCTCGGTGCCGTTGGCCGGCCGCTGCTGTTGAAAGGTGCGCGGCCCCACTTGCTCGTCCGGCGCGAGCTGCGGCTGGGATTGCTGCGTGCCTTCGCCTTGCTGGGGCGCGGCCGTTCCGGGGACGGTCACCGCGCCCGGCTGGACGGCGTGGGCGCCGCCGGCGCACGAGGCGCATCTGGACGGCTGGTGGTACGCGGCCTGGCTGACGCCCGACGCGCAGCTCGAGCAAGGCGAGCATGCGGTCGTGCACGTGCTGCACGGGGCGTATGCGGCGGAATAGCTCGAGCAGCTCGAACAGCCGACGGCGGGCGCCGCGTAGCTCGTGGCATAGCCGGCGGAGTAGGCCGGCCGATAGCCGACGGAGTAAGCCGGCCGATAGCCGACGGAGTACGACGGCGCGTACGAAGTGTAGTAGCTCGACGGATAGGAGGCGACGTACGTCGTGGGCGAGCCCCACAGGCGGGCGCTGATGCGATTGAGCCAATAGCCGGGGTACCAGCCGCCGGAGTAACTGTTATACGACGAGTACCCGACCGGCGAGTAGGCGGTGTGCGCAGACGGGTAGTAGGCGCTATAGCCGTGCCCCGTGCCGCAGCATTGCGCGTGCGCGCTCGCGGCGAGCGACACCGACAACCCGAGCACGGCCACGACGAAGATGCGACGCATTGATTTGGCGATCATTTTGATTCTCTTTTCAGTGAGACGAGAAAGGACCCCTATCTTTGGTTTACTCACCCGCGCGTCGGAAAGCAACAATCCGGCCGGGCGAAACACAAATTTGGCGAGGATTGCATGCTGGGCAAGCTTTGCGGGCTAGCGAAGCATTGCGGGCAACTACGTCACGCGATTCGCGCGCAAGGTCGTTCGACGCGAGCGCGCTGCCGGGTGGCGGGCGAGGGGACCCGGTAAAGCATACGCCGCACGCAGGCCGCGTTCCGATCGGGTTGACGGGAAGCAACAGCGACGCCGTCGTGTTGCCGGGCGGCATCATCCGCCGGTGGAAACGCGGGTGAATGAGCGTCGCTAACCGTTAGGGGCGGCCGAAGCCGTCCGAACAGCCCCCTCGGCGCAAGCGTTCGTGCCGATCGTAAAGATCGAAGAGGATTTCGCGCACATTGCTGCCAAAGCAGGCATGGCTAGCGGCGACATCGGCTTTGGTGACGGGCGTGGACACTCGGCCGGCCAATTCGGCGACGAGCTGCTCGACGAGCTGCCGATCGGGCTCGAGCTGTACGAGCAGCGGCAGCCCGGCCGGGAGCGAATGGCTGGTGACGAGCAGCCCCAAGTTTCGACGGCGGCAATGTCGCAGCAAGCGAAGTCGCGCGAACCAGCCGAGCTGCTCGTAACCGTCGACGATCAGCACGAGGCGTTTTGGAGAATGCGCCATGCGGAGCAATTTCGTTGTTTGGTACCAGTGATTGAACACGTCGGCGCGCCGAGCGCGAAGGGTGATTGACCGCGGCTTGCAGCCGGCGGCGCGGAGGGCCGGCTTGAGCGCTTCGAGCAGCGTCGATTTTCCGCTGCCGTGCGGGCCGATAATTGCGCCTTGCCAATTGAGCGCGGCCAGGCGAGCGACGAGCCGCTCCGCGCTTTGGCCGGCGGCGAAGCGGTAGGCGAGCGCGCCGGGGCGGGTCCAGCAGGTGGCGAAGGGGTTGGCGTAGCGCGAGGGCGGGGCGGAGGGTGCTAAGCCGCAGGCGGTGGGTTGAGTTGGATGGCGATTCATAGTCGTTCGTAAATGTCAGCCGTCGGCGCTTGACTCGTGACTGTCGGCCGGCGGGACGCTGCCCAGGCGGAACGGCGTTTCGGCGAGCGATTCCTGGCCGTGCGGCAAATAGAGCCGCAGCCGCACGCACCAGCAGACCTTCACGGTCTGCCCGTCGTAGCTCAGCGGGCTGGTGGGCAGCACGGTGGCGAAGCGATGGGGCACGCGCAGGTCGAGCGGGCGCGAGGGCTCGTCGACGAGCCGCTCGAAATGGTGGACGGCCATGTCCTCTTCGCCCTTGCCGGCGGTGTACCAGAGGACCGATAGCTCGGCGGCGCGGGCGGCCCAGGGATGGGCGCCGTCGACCATGTAGCGGCCCGTGAGCCGATCGCCCGGCTTGTAGTGGGCCGTCGGCGCGTCGAGCGTCAGTCGCAGGATGGTACCTGTGCTCATGGCGTGGAACTTTCGGCCGCGACCATCAATGGGTTCTCGAGCGCGGGTTGGCGGACGCCGGCCGGGTACACGTAAACCGGAAAGCGCCGCTCAAACTCGCCCCACCGCGCCATCCGACCGCGGACGACGAGCGTCCAGACAATCGCGTTGTGCGGCGAGACGAACGAGTGCATCGCCGAGTCGGGCAGGGCGACGTCGAACTCGGCCTCGAAGGCCTGCTGCGGCCGGATGTCGAACTTCCGCTGGTTGAACGCGGTCGCCCGGTGGACCAGGCACGTCGCCCGGCGGGTATCGGTTCCTTGCTGGTAAACGGCCTGCTCCTCGCACACCAGTTGCACCTGGAACCAGCGGACGTGCAGCCGGCCCGTTTGCGAGACGAGGGCGCGAAACGTGCCGCCCGGGTAGAACGGATGTTGCGAAACCTCGAGGCGCGTTGTGCCGATGATGATGTCGAGCACCACCTGCCGCGCGAGCGCGACCAACGTCCACACGCCCGCCAGCACGAACGGCACCATGAGCCAGGTGAGGAGCCAGACTTTCGTTGTCGGCGGGCCTTGCAGGTGCAGCCGCGCGACTTCCACGACGAACATCGCCACGAGCGTGTTCCAGGCAAGGCACACGGCGGCCATCGTGAACGAAACCAAACCCGATGCGGCGTCGATCGGCAAGCGGTGCGCGAGGCGGACGCCGGGGCTGTCGATTACCGCGTCGATCGGCGGCACGGTGGGCAGCGCGTGGCGGGCCGGTTTCTTTTGGCCGCCGGCCAGTTCCCAGTCGGCCGCTCGCCGTACGGCGGCGGCCCGCCGCTCGTTGGAGGCGACGTTCACCCACACCAGCGTCACCAGCCCCATCGCGCCGTAGCCGACCAGGGCGACGGGAATCACGATGGCCAGCCACGGCCACCAGCCGTGCGACGCGCCCTCGGCCAGCAGCACGCGGGCGACGAGCCAGTACAGGCCGTAGGCGCCCAGCGCGATGAGGCCGGTGAAGAGCGCGGCTTCGGCGAGCAGCCCCGGCCAGCGGGCGCCGGTGCGGCGCGTGCCGCGCTTCTTGACGAACAGTCGCAGACGGGACGACATGAGGGCGAGGACCGGTGGGACGGAGAACGGACTCGGCGCACGTCTTTCGAGCAATGGCGAGCCGGCGGGTTTATCCCGCCTGGAGGCCCGCCGGGGCAAGCCCGGCGGCTCGCGACCATCGAAATTGGAGGCCCAACCCTGAATTGTCCCACAAACGGCACCGCGCCGACAGACGCCAGCGTCGCTTCCATGACGATGCATGTGGCCCAGTGGCACAGGCCGCTGGCCTGTGTCGCAGTTTTGCAGTTCTCCGCACCGGCTAGCAGCCGGTGCCACTAGCGTGGCAACCGCGAAAGGCGATCAAGCGTGGACCGGCTCGCGGCGTGGCGGCGCCGCGGCCGGGGCATGGCCCGGGCGGTAGAAGCCGACGCTCTCCAGCGCCTTGTACACTTCCTCCAGCGTCTTCTCGCCGAAGTTGGAGATGCTCAGCAGGTCTTCGCGCGTGCAGTGCAAGAGGTCGTTGACGGTGAACACGCCGCGCTCTTCGAGACAGTTGGTGGTCCGCACGGCGAGGCCGATTTCGGCCGTGCTCATCTCGAGCTTGTCCTTCATGTCCTGCGATTGTTCGTACGCACGATTGAGCGGGATGCGCGTCATGGCGGGTCCCCTCCCTGGGTTGTTGAGATGGATGGCGGGTGGCAAGAACGGCTCGTCGGGTCGCGCGGAGCCGCTTCCAATATCGCCGCGAAGTATACCAAGTTTCCGTTCCGAGGCGAGCAGCGCGACCCACAAAATACAGCAAATTCCCGGCCGATGCTAGCATTCGTGTCGGGAGCCGACTGCGTGGGGATGTACGACCGCCGGCCAATCGTAAATGATGAACGCGATACAAAGTCGCGACCGTTGGTCGCGCAAGAACCGTCGAGTAGCCGCGACCCCCCCCGGTGGCCGGCGGGTGGGCCCGCCCCACCGGCGA
>CAZHIV010000367.1:0-4642 GCA_964532675.1 uncultured Planctomycetaceae bacterium | reverse complement strand
TCCGACGTGGTAGCGAATGTTCCCGGCGTGCAGGTTGGTATGTCGGCGATAGCCAGGATAGAGAATGTCTTTCATATCCAGCAGAATGCGAACCACAGCCTCGTAGCTCGGCAGCGGGCAGTGGCCCAGGTGATTGATCTTGCCCACCTCGTCGTAGGTTTCAACGATGCGTGCGGTGAGCTTGGGAAGCTCGTCTTTGAGGCGAAAATCGGTAGCCATGACGGGTGCTCCTGGCAACGGTTACTGGCCAATTTGCATGGGCGAGACGCATCGAGGAAAGGCCGCCGCGGGACTATTACGGGCGGGTTTCTCGCGAGGCGCCACTAGGAGGGAAAGAGGCGCCCGGCGGGGGGCGCAACACGGCGGCTGGTCCGGCTTAGGCCGGACTCGTACAGATGCACCGAATCGGCAGAGGATAGCGACGGTCGTGCCTCATATATAGTCTGGCGTGCATTGTACGCCTCGCTTGCAGCCCTTCAAACCGCTACAAATTGTCTCGGCAACGCTCCGCGGCCAGTTGAGGGTTTTGCCGGTCGCCCGATTTAACCGCCCCTGTACCCAGGACAACCCCGGCCGGCTGCCGGGTTCGCAGCAGGCCGACATTCCGCCGAGGCCGACGCGGCAAGAACGCCATTCAGGCCCATTTCTTGCCTGTAGCTAGCTTGCATTGAGCCGAAGCTGACGATGGCAGGGCCGTTCACGGCCCTTCGACTTAATAGGCCCGTCGTTTACGGCGGGTGGACCGGGCAGAAAATTGCATTGCAGCCCTGTTTACAGGGCTTCTCGCTGGCAATGGCTTAGAGCCTATCCCAGAACCGTCTGCGGAGAGGGGGACAGGCACATTTTGCTCCGAAGACTCCGCAAAATGAGCCAGTCCCCGACGGTTCTGGGATAGGCTCGAAGTTATTTCTGAGGCATCGCTAAGCCGCAAGCGGCGGTAGAGCCTATTCTTCCTCTTCCTTGAGCTTGGCTTTGGCGATGATCTGCTGTTGGACGTTCGGCGGCACGACGTCGTAGCGGTGGAACTCCATCGTGTAGCTGCCCTGGCCGCCGGTCATCGAGGAGAGCGTGCGGGCGTACGTCATCACTTCGGCCAGCGGAGCGGTGGCTTCGACGGTGGTCATGCCGCCGCCGGCCGAGTCCATGCCCACCATCTGGCCACGCCGGCCGGAGAGATCGCTGGAAACGTCGCCCACGTTCCCCACCGGCACGGTGATCGCCATTTTCACGATCGGCTCGAGCAGGCTCGGCCGTGCCTCGCGGAACACCTTGGCGAATGCCTGCCGACCGGCGATCCGGAAGGCCGTCTCGTTCGAGTCGACCGGGTGGTCCTTGCCGAAGTGCACCTCGACGCAGATGTTCTGCACCGGATAGCCGGCGATGACGCCCGAGCCGATCTTTTCTAAAAAGCCCTTTTCGATAGCCGGCATGAAGTTGCCCGGGATCGTGCCGCCGACCACGGTGTCGACCCACAGAAAATTGTTCTTCTCGTGGTAATGCGTGTTCTTGAGCTGCGGGAACCGCACCTTGGTGGCGAAGTCTTCAGGATTCATTCCCTCGGGGAAGGGATACATGCGGATATGCACCTCGCCGAACTGGCCGGAGCCGCCGGACTGCTTCTTGTGGCGGTAGCTGCCCTCGGCGTCGGACTGGATCGTCTCGCGATAAGGAATCTTCGGCTCGTGCGTTTCGACTTCCACCTTGTCGCGCCGCTTGAGCCGCTCGCGCAGAAGCTGCAGGTGCAGCTCGCTCATGCCGGTGAGCACCATCTCCTTGGTTTCCTGGTCGTGCTCCAGGTGGACGGTGCGGTCCTCCTCGGTGATCTTGTGCAGCGCGCCGGAGAGCTTGGTTTCGTCGCCGCGCGACTTGGGCGCCACGGCCAGCCCGACCATCGGCGTCGGAAAGGCGATCGGCGGCAGCTCGACTTCGCCCAGCGACGTGCCGGTGTGCAGGTCTTCCGTCTTGGCCACCGCGACGATCTCGCCGGCCACCGCCTCATCGACGGGCGCGGTCTTGTCGGCCTGCACGGATAGCAAGGGGCCGATCTTGACCCCCTTCCGCGCGCCGGGCGAGGGCTCGGTGCTGTCCTTCTTGAGCGTGCCCGAGAAGACACGAATGTAGCTCAGCCGCTGCACGAACGGGTCGATTCGCGTCTTGAACACCTGGGCCGCCAGCGGCGCGCCGGCATCTGCCTTGAGCGTCACGTCGTCGCCGTCTTTCTTGCCGCTGCGAGGCACGGCCGAGGGCGGCAGCGCGGCCTGCACCAGCACGGCCAGGAGCTCATCCAGCCCGATGCCCATTTTTGTCGACAGGCAGACGATCGGCGTCAGCGTCCCTTGGCGCACCGCCTCGGCGCAGAGCCGGCCGAGCTCCTCCTTCGACGGCGGCTGGCCTTCGAGATACTTCTCCATCACCGCCTCGTCCGCCTCGATGATCGATTCCATCACCGCTTCGCTGAGCTCGGCGGGGTCGACGAGCGCTCCGGCCGTGTCCGCGGGGACGTCCAGCGTGCTGACGACGCCCTTAAACTCATGGCCTTGCCCGATCGGCACGTTGAACAGCGCGCACTGCGTGCCGAACACCTCCTTGATCGCGCCCGTGAGGCCGGGGAAATCGATGTTGTCGGCGTCCAGCTTGGTGATGCAGATGATCCGCCCCAGCCCGGCCTGGCCGGCCTCCTGCCACACGCGGCGGGTGTTCACCTTGATGCCGGAGTGCGCGTCGATAACGATGATCGCCGTCTCCACCGCCCGCAGCGCGCCGATCGTCTGGCCGATGAGATCGGGGTAACCGGGCGTATCGATCAGGTTGAACCGCTTGCCGGCATGGTCGAAGTGGACGACCGACGCCTCGATGGAATGCTTGTGGTGCTTCTCCTCTTCGTCGAAATCGCAGATGCTGGTGCCGGCGTCGACGCTCGGCTGGCCGCTGGCGGCGCCCGTTTTCACGAGCAGGTGGTCGACGAGCGTCGTCTTGCCCGCCGAACCGTGCCCACACACAGCGATGTTGCGAATATCCGCGACGTTTCTGGCCATAGCTGCTCCGTGAGGTTCGATAAGTATAAGTGCGTAGTTGAGCAGGCAACTAAAACTGTAAAATCTCATGCAGAGGCGCGGAGCTCGCAGAGAAATACAACAGAGACAACCAAGACTCTTTTGGAACACTAATTCTCGCTAATCGACACTAATGACGGAATAGCGGGAATTAGTGGAGATTAGAGTTCTACCTCTGCGTTCTCTGCGCCTCAGCGTGAGATCTTTTGATTTATAGTTTTAGTAGGTGGAGTAAGGGTCGCCCACGAACCTACTCACCTACCCACTTACTCACCCCGCCTGCCTATTAAAACCTTTCCACCGTTGTTTTCGGCCGCCCGCAGCGCCGCGGCGAGCGACAGCGAGCCTTCATACAGCGCGCGGCCGATGATGCAGCCGGCCAGCCCGGCGGCGGCCAGCCGCGACACGTCCTCCGCGGTGGTCACGCCGCCGGAGGCAATGATCGGCACCTCGACGGCGTCCTGCATTTGGGCAACGGCCTCGATGTTTGGGCCGGCCATCATGCCGTCGGTGGCGATGTCGGTGTAAATGATGGCCGCCAACGGTTCGCCCGCGAATTGCCGCGCCAACTCGAGGGCCGTCACGTCGCTCGTGACGAGCCAGCCGTCGGTAGCGGCCCGACCGTCGCGGGCGTCGATCCCCAGCACCAGCTTGCCCGGGTACTTCCGGCAGGCCTCGCGAAACCACTCCGGATCGGTGAGCGCCGAGGTGCCGATCACGAGCCGATCCACGCCGAAATCCAATAGCTCGCGAATCGATTGCTCGTCGCGAATGCCGCCTCCCAATTCACACTCGATGTCGACCGCCTCCAGTATCGCCTGGACGCTGGGCAGGTTAACGGGCAGCCCCTCGCGGGCCCCTTCCAGGTCGACGATGTGCAGGTGCCGGGCCCCCTCGTCGGCAAAGCGGCGGGCCACCGCCGCCGGGTGCTCGGCGAACACCGTTTCTTGCTGGTAATCGCCCTGCCGAAGGCGGACGCACTTGCCGCCGCGGAGGTCTATCGCTGGCCAGACTTGCATGAAAGCGTTCCGTCGAGGCAGCCGATCGTGTCGGCACGGAAGGACAAGCTCGGGAAACCGCGAATATCGCACAGGAACCGGCCGGTGACAAGGGGCGGAACGTGTAAGGTCCTTTGCTAGTAGGCATTTGCGCGTTGTGGGCGATGACCGGCCAGGAACGCCGACGGCGATTTCAAAGTCCGACTCGAGTGAGCCGCGAAGCGGCGAAATCGCGTAGCCGTGGGCGTGAGCCCACGGAACGCGGACGTGCCCGCGTGAAAGCCGCGCAGCGGCGACATCGGACTGAATGAATGTCGCCGCTGCGCGGCTAGCGAAAGACTTTTCGCCTCGTTTGGGTGGGCTTACGCCCTTGTCGTTACCCACAAAACGGCGCTTCGTGGAGACATGTCCCGTAGGGACAAACGAAAATAGCCCAGCGATTTATCGCTAGGTACCAGGCACAGCACCGTATCAAGTCCCGTAGGGACGACGGAAGCTTCTGCCGTCCCTACGGGACTTGAAGGTGTTTTTCCGTTTTCCCCCCAGCAATGAATTGCTGGGCTATTGTCAGACGTCCCTCCGGGACGGATT
>CAZHIV010000366.1:0-8658 GCA_964532675.1 uncultured Planctomycetaceae bacterium | reverse complement strand
GAAGTCGGCGCCGGCAACGCGGGAAACATCGAGAACATTTTCGACCTGGGCGCCTACGCCCTCGGCAGCAACGGCTTTCTCACGCTCCGCCAGAAAAACACGCGCTATGCCACCATCGCGCCCGGCACCACGGATGTGGTCAACACCGGGAGCGGCTCCGGCTTCGGTTCCGGACCCACCAGCTCGATCGGGGCGTCGGACGACAACGGCGCCGGCGAGCTCTCGAACAGCGGCGCCACGGCGATGCTGATTTACAACCACGGTGGTTTAGTGCCCTATCTCGGCCTCGACCTGGATGTCGGCAACGACGGCCTCGATACCCGCCCAGGCTCGCTGCAACAGCCCGTCGACGATTGGCATCAGAAGTGGACGATCCTCGACGCGGTCGGCTATTTTGCCGAGCCCGATCACACCGAATTCGGCCGGCTTTACGGCCAAGTCAACTTCGGCAGCTACGATCAGAATCTGCCGTTCGGCCCCGGCTGGCAGCCGAACATCGAGCCGGGGGCCGACTTCCAGCTGTTGCCTTACGAAATTGAATACCTTGGCCGCTGGGGAAATTCGACCGGCCAGACCGTCGACGATTGGCACGTCTCGAACCTCACCGACAATTTCGGATCGGGCTATATCTTCAATACGCTACTGCTGCGCCAATCGTGCCTGGACGTGGCCGGGAGCTGCCATCCGGCGAACGACGGCAACATCGCCACCCCCCCGCCCCAACCCGCTGCGATCGAGTCGAACAAGGCCGTGCCCTACGGTACGATCCTCACCGCCTCGCTTGGCACCCCGAACTATCTGACGGGCGACTTCAACAAGGACGGCACCGTGGACGCGGCCGACTACGTCGTCTGGCGCAAAACGCTCGGCCAGACCGGCAGCGAGTACGTGCCCGGCGGGTCGCCCTTGATCCACAATCACCCGCCAGCCGACGCAAACCACGATTTCGTCGTCGACGCGGCCGATTACAACCGCTGGATGGCAGCCTTTGGCGGACCGCACCAGGGCGGCTTGGGCTCGGGCAGCTTCGCCAGCCCAAATCCCTCGGCAGTTCCCGAGCCGGCCGCCGCGCTGCTGGCGACCATGGCCGGCCCATGCCTCGCCCTGCTGCGACGAAACCGACACCCAGCCAATCAGAGAACCTACCCACGACCGGGGTAGTGGGTCAGTTTGAATCTGGCCGGCGGTGAGTTTGGCACGCGAGTTTTTTATTTGGCATCGGCTGCCGATGGACCAAATGCCGCCTTGTCTTCAGCGAAGTCTTTTAGAGCTCGTTCAACTACGCGCCTGAATTGCGTTTCCAACTCTTCAACGGTCCGGCGATCTTTGGGTATTACCGTCCAGCAAAGCTGAACGGCCTGTCGGACTGTTTGGTCCAAGTGGGCCGGATTCTGGAACATGTCCATGAAACCCGCCGCTTCTGTGGGGTTACTCTCTGAAAGGTCGCATGAGGACATTGATGTGTACATAAGGGTTGCCTCGTAATGCTTGACTGGACAAGCAGCCCCCTTGGGGCTACGCTTCCAGTATGGCAAAGCGACCCGTCAAAAAGAAGCAGAAGCGACAGCCTGATTACCAGCAACTAGCCCGCAAGGTACTCGACACCGTTGCGCCGGACGCCGAACCGAAGGCGTTTAAGCCGGCGAAGGAGCAGCCCCGGCCGAAGCGCAAGAAGCCAGCTCGCCCCGCGAACAAGCAGGACGCAGAGGACCGCGACCGTGCGGACGGTGAGGGAATGGCGCAGCCACAGGGGAAGAATCCCGCCGCCGTGGCCCTGGGGCGTCTAGGTGGCCTAAAGGGCGGGAAGGCGCGGGCTGAGAAGCTGTCGGCCGCGAAGCGGAAGGCAATTGCCAAAAAGGCCGCTACAGCTAGGTGGAAAAAGGCTTAGAGCCTATCCCAGAACCGTCGGGGGACTGGCTCATTTTGCGGAGTCTTCCGAGCAAAATGTGCCTGTCCCCCTCTCCGCAGACGGTTCTGGGATAGGCTCTTAGTCTTGTTCATAATCGGAGGGACTCGGCATATCTACAAACAGCATTAATTATGTTCGATCAGCTTCTTGAGACCGTACTGGCTACTAGCCATTGATAAATTGACCCACTACCGGCGACCGTCTTTGGGTTGAACGGCTTGGCTGGACGCCCTATACTCAGGGGTTCTGATTGCGAAGCCAAATTCTCGCCGGAGTGAGTAACGTGACGATTGATAAGAGTTTACGTGTGAGGCGCGGCGCCACCCGCAACCGCAGCGTGCTGACGCGCGTCGAGCGGATCAGCCGCCTGCGCGAGGCCGACCGCTGGAGCGAGGACCAGTCGCCCCTGGGCCTGCCCAAGGTCCGCGTTCGCAAGCTCACCATGAAGAAAAAGAAGAAGAAGAAGGAAGAGGACGAGGGCACGGCTGCCGCCGAGGGTGCCGCCGCTGCCGCTCCTGCCGCCGCCGCCGGTGGAAAAGCTGCCGGCGGAAAAGGCGGGAAGAAGTAGTCAGCAAGACGGGGAGAGTGGGAGACGGGGAGAGTGGGAGAGCGCGACAAACAGGGAAAGCGTACCGTCGAATCTCCTTCTCTCCCCGCCTCCCCTTCTCCCACTCTATCGCCATCGCCGCCGCATGACTTCTTCATGCGCGAAGCGCTCCGCGAAGCGCAGGTCGGCGTCGACGAGGACGAAGTGCCGATCGGCGCCGTCGTCGTCCACGACGGCCGCGTGATCGGCGCCGCCCACAACCAGCGCGAGCAGCTTCGCGATCCCACCGCCCATGCCGAGATGATTGCCATCACCCAGGCCGCCGAGGCCCTCGGCTCCTGGCGACTGGAAGGCTGCACTCTGTACGTCACGCTCGAGCCCTGCCCGATGTGCGCCGGCGCGGTGGTGCTCGCTCGCATTCCCCGCGTCGTCTACGGCGCGGCCGACCCCAAAGCCGGCGCCGTGGCCACGCTCTACCGCCTGCTGGACGACCCCCGCCTCAACCACCGCGCCGAAGTCATCGGCGGCATCCTGGAGCAGCCCTGCGGCGAAATCCTCTACCGCTTCTTCCAACAAAAGCGCCGCCGGCCTTCCGAATGAACACGCGCGACCCCCGCCGCTTGCGGTTTAGGCTTGTCCCAAAACTCCCCTCCCTTGATGGGAGGGGTTGGGGGAGGGTGATGATTCGCCCCGGAATTAGCCCCTCCCCAACCCTCCCCCGTGGCGGGGAGGGAGTTTTGAGACGAAGCCTAGCTCGGCCGACTCGACAAGCTCCGCAGTCACCCCTTCGGTCGACAGCCGCGTATCCGGCGGCGCGTCGATTCGAATCGCCTCGTTCGCCGGACCGCTGCCGGCGATCTTCAAGCCGCCGTCGCTAGTCGCCGTGATATCGAGCACATGCTCGTGCAGATGGACGCGCGTGACGGTAAGCTCCGGCCAGCCGCCCGGCAGCCGCGGCGCGACGGCGAAACCGTCGACGGTCGGCCGGAAACCGAGAAAGCCGTACAGCATCACCTGCGATACGAGTATGCTCTCGTGAAACTCCTTGTCGATGCCCAGGCCGCCGGGCACGTTGCCGCCCTGCAGGGTGCCGCGTGCCGGATCCGCGCCGTAGTAAGCGCGGTAGCCGCCGGCGGCCTGGACCTCGTCGAACCACTCGGTGATCTCGGCCAAACGGGCCGCGGCGGCGTCGGGCCCCGCTGTGGCAAGCCGGGCCATCATATCGTAGTACGACCAGCCCAGCACGGCCCCGCCGTCCTGCACCTGGGAGCCCCAAGAAATGCTCTCCGGCGCACTCCAGCCCCAAAAGTAATAGTCGAGGTTGCGTCGCGTCGTCGACCGCGGCCCGAACCGCCAGTGGTAGATGTCCGGCCCGGTCGACGTATCGCCCGCCACCGTGCGAGCGCCCCTCATCCAATTGTGAATCGACTCGGCCTGGGCGCGGCTGGCGAGGCCCAAAACCACCGCTTCGTTGTTGACGAAGGTGAACCCGTAGTCGTGCAGGTTGCCGTCCAAGTCGACGGTGCCGAACCGCCCTGTCGCCTCGTTCCAGAATCGCTGGCGGAAATATTCCCTCACCTGCCGCGCGTGACGTCGCAGATCGGCCGGCTCGTACGCGTCGGCCGACGATACTTGCCACTCGGGATGGGCCCCGATCTGCTCCTCCAGCGACGCCAGATCGAGCAGCGTATCGTAGTAGTATGCGCTGGCCAGCGCGTCCTCGCCGCCGAACGGCAAAAGGTCCCAATAGTTGCTGCCGATGCCCTCGCCCGGCACGATCGTTTTTTGCCCATCGTGCCACCGCACGCCGCTCCGTCCCTCGTGCCCGGGCCAGGTCGTGTAGACGCAGTTCTTGTCGCGCGTCTGGAACTCGCGCTCCACAAACCGCATCGCCGCCCGCATGCGGCCAATCTGCTCGCGAAGAAACGCCTCATCGCGGCTCCAGAGGAAGTAATCGCAGCAGCCGCGAATGAAGTTGAGGTTGTTGACATTGTGGCGGGTATCGCAGGCCGTGTGCAGCGATTTCAGGACGACGCGCGCCGCCCCCTCGTTGCCGAAGCCTATCCGCAAGCCTGTGATCACGCCTCGCCACTCCGGGTGCCGCTCGACGCGAACCATCGTACGCGTTTCAGTCGACGACGGGTCCGCGTCGGCATCGGCCGGCCGGAAGGTCACACGCCGCTCGGGCGAGAAATCCGGCTTCTCCTGCGTCGTCCATTCGACGTAACAGGTGGCGCCGGCCAGTCCGCTCGCCCACCAGTTGAGCCGCAGCCACGGCGCGAGCGAGGCGTCGACCGCGAACGGCGGCGCTTGGATCACAGCCTGGGCGTCGATCAGTTCCACGACCCAGCCGCGCTCGTCGACGATTTCGCCGGCGGCCCCTTCCAGCTTCCATCCGCCGGGCGACGCGAGCGGCGTATCGTAGCCGGCAACGCCGGTGCCGCGAAAATGCCAGCCGATGCCGCCGGCTTGTGTCCACAAGGGGAAGGGCCAGCCCTCCGCATGCCCCAAGCCGTCGTGCTGCTGCGTGTGGACGTAGCCTTCCTCGTTCACGATCCGCCCGGCGAGCGCCCGCCGCCACTTGTCGCGCATGGCGCCGAGCTCCGCGCCCTCGCCCCGCGCGGGCCACAGCGTGGCATTGGGAAGCCATTCGTCCCACAACGGGATCAACGGCCGCGACGTCTGATAGTGCAGCCAGAACAGCGACCGCAACGACTCCATCCGCCCTTGCTGCCCCGGCACGACGAACCGCGGAAAATCGGCGGGCACTTCGGCACGAGCGCTCGGTGGCGCCCACGCACAAAGGATCCCTAAAAACAGCCAGGCCCGCAATTTGAGAAATAGCATGGGCCCATTGTACGCACGCGGGAGCCCCGGCCACAATGCAACGGCGGCAATGAGGCGCCATTAATTTCGATGCGCCAACAGCCGAACCGCCACGCGGTCCGGACCGCCGCAGTTCCAATAAAGAAGGCCGCCGGTGGGTCAGGCCGGCGGCCCAGGGGGTGCTCGTCGCAAAGACACGAGCAGCAATTCGGGTTTTCGCACATAGCCCCCGGTCATCGACCGGGGGCTAAATACCGTCGTCAGTCTTCGTACACCAATTGCGCCGGCGGCACCTTGGCGGCAATCTGGCCGAACGCCTCGAGCAACTGCTCTTCCATCTCGGCCACGGTCGTGCCGCCCGGCACGCTGATGTACACGCCGCCGCCCGCAAAGGCGATGGCCTTCATCAGGTCGCCGTCGGCGTCGTTGCCGACCGCCAGCGTGTGGATCGTGATGCCGCGGTTGATTGCCTCGGTGGCCTCCCAGAACGCGTACTTCTTGTACGAATCGCTCGTGGAGTAATTGGCCGAGCCATCGCCGTCGTAGTCGGTCCACTCAGACCAGTTGACGTAGCCGTTCCAGCCGCCGGGCTTCTGGTTCGTCTGGCCGTCGGTCATGAGGATCATCGTCGGCCGGGCACCGTAGCGGGAATAGCCGTCGTCGTCGCCTCCGGTGCCGACGAGCAGTTGACGGGCCTTCAAAATGCCGTCGCCAATGTTCGTCTGGCCGTTGAACTCGCCCGCCTGATGATGTCGTTGCAGCACGTCGATCTGGTCGTAGTCGGGCGTAATCGGATTGTCGGACACGTCGACGCTCACATCGCCGTCGTCGAGCGAATCGATTGGCTCGGCCCACTGGCCGTAGCCCACCAGGCCGACTTCATCGCCGAAATCCAGCTCGCCCAGGAAATCCAGGAACAGCGACGTGCCGTTCTTCACGGCGTTCATCGGCTGGTGCGGCGTGCGCCACATGTCCTCCGACGTGTAGCGGTCGCGGGGCGTGAAGCCGCTCATCGACTTCTGTTGCAGGAAGTCCATTAACGTCCGATAGCCGTACCGCTTCCGGTACGAGCTCACGGGATGATTCTTCACGAACCCGACGTATTTCGTCCACAGGCTGTCGCTGGTCGAATTGCCGGGCTTCGCCTTCGGCAGACCGCTCGAATAGCGGCCCGCTTGCGGATAGGGATACTTGCGGGTGCCGTCCGAGTTGTTCGCCGTCAGGCCGAGCGAGCTGAGAATCGTGCTGGTGGTGGTGCTCGAAATGTAGGTACCTTGGTACGAGTTGATGTTGCCGAAGCCCGTAGTCGGGAACTTGGACGTGTTCGTCCCGGGCCACTTGGGGTCGGCCGCCACCATCGCGTCCCAGATATTGTCGAGCAAATCCTCCGCCTCGCTCACGCCCAGCGACGAGGTGAGCTGGCTGTCGTAATTCATTGAGCCGGAGAAATCGAGCACCAGCACGAGGTCGCGGGCCTCGACAAACGCCGCCGCGGCGGTCTCGATCGGGACGCTGTCCTTGCCGATGGCCCACCCGAACGCGAGCGGAAATTCGCCGTCCGGCGCCGTCGTGTCGGCGCCCGTCCGCCGCGCCGTTACCTTGACGACGTTGTACGGCGACGTGCCCCATTGCACGGGCCATTCGCCCGACGCCGGGTCGTACACGCGCTTGCCGAATTGAACGTCCAGCGCGGGGTCGATATACACGCCGTTCGCCTCGGCTACCTGGGCCGCCATGGTGCGCGCCGCTTCCACGGCGATCGAGTTCGCGTCGATGCTGGCCGAGCCCTGTCCCTGACCGGCCGCGTACACCGCCGCGGTGATTTCTTGCGAAGCCGCCAGCGCGGCCGCGTCCACCGCGTTCTGCATCTCCGTCTCGGTCAAGACGACGCGGCCCGTATCGATCGACAGCGCCAAGAATGCGAACAGGGCCGTCAGCAGGAAGCTCGTAAGCACGACGATCACGCCGCGCCGCTGACGCGCTGCCGGCGGCTGCTTACGCGGGTTGTGTGGCTGACGTTTCATGACGCTTTCCTCGTGTGATGTGAGTAGGTGAGTAGGTGAGTAAGTGGATAACGGTGTATGTATGGAGTGCCCATTCTGCCACCCACTCACCTACTCACCTACTCACTTACTCACTTTCCCGTGTTACTGCGAAATCGTGGCACGCCCGTTCCGGAAGACCACGCCCGCCGAGAGCGGGTAGTCGTCGCCGGAAGACACTTGCGTCACGCTGACGTCCGAATAATCGACCGAGACCCGAACCTCGAACAGCCGCAGGTCGTTCGCCGGGTCGTCGAGGTCGAAATCCTCGTCGGGGTTCTCGAAGTCCTTGATCTCCACCGAGATGTCGTCGCGCGGCACGCCGTTGGAGGCCAGGAAGTTCTTCACGTCGTCGGTCATCTTTTGATTCGTGCTCTGCCCCTCGGCCAGCATGCCCTCCCGATCCATCGAGGCGAAGCGCGCGCCTTCCCGCGCCGCCACCTCCAGCAGGTTCTTCATCTCGAACGCCCGCCCCAGCTCGATCATGCCGAAGACGAGCGCGAGCAGGATGGGCGCGACGATCGCGAATTCGACCGCCACGGCGCCTTTGCGATTTTCGATTGCGGATTTCGGATTGCGGATTGCGAGTGTGCGTGTAGCTCGCTTTCCGCCAATCCGCAATCCGCAATCCGAAATCCGAAATCGCAAATCCCGCTGATGCTTCATGTTTCTCATGACGGTATCTCCGCGTAAGCGCCCGATTACTCGTGGCGCATGAAAGCCTGGCCTTCCAGCACGACGCCGTCCAGGAACGCGCCGAGGACGGGAATGTTGGGAACGATTGCCACGTCCTCGTAGCGAATTTTCGCCCGCACCAGGAACAGTTGCCGCGGCTCGGCGTCCGACAGTTCGATGTCCGAAAGGGCCTCCAGCTCGGCGCCAGTTTCCGGCGGCGTGCCGCCCGCGTCGAACGGGCTCGCGTCCTTGACGTACACCTCGACCATGTCCGTATCCACGCAGCTCGCCAGCACGTCCAGCGTGCGCTGCCGGACGTCGGCCGTCGAGTGTCCCTCGGTCGAGCCGATCCGTGCGGCCTGCCGGCACGCGCCGCGAAGCACGTGCTTGACCATCTGCGCGTGGCCCAATTCGATCAGCGCCAGCACGAACAGCAGGAAAACGGGCAGTACGAGCGCCGTTTCGACGACGGTCGTGCCGTGGCGCGTTCGGCATGATCGGCGGCGGGAGGCGGTGCGGTTCATCGCGTTTTGATCGACTTAGCGCGCAGGCCTTTACGACTGCGGGGCCGACATGGGTCTGGGCGGCGCCGACAGTCGTTAGCTGGATGCGCGCGGCAGCGAATGGATAAGTAATTTGGAAAAGGCTGCCCCGGGTGC
>CAZHIV010000365.1:0-3233 GCA_964532675.1 uncultured Planctomycetaceae bacterium | reverse complement strand
GGCCCGCGTGGAACAATTAATCAACGAACGTCCCCGCAGACGACTCGGCTATCGAACACCCCTGGAAATCCTTGCACCACGTCTGTGTTGCAATTGATTATTGACATCACCAAACCCAAAAACCATGCGCATCGCGGGTATCGATTACGGCACGGTTCGCATCGGCATCGCGCTAGCCGATACCGAGATCGGCATCGCCAGCCCGCACGCGAATTACACCCGGCGAACGCCCGAGCTCGACGCGGCCTATTTCGCCCAACTGGTCGGCAATGAGCAAATCGGCCGGTTCGTCGTCGGCCTGCCCGTCCACCTCCACGGCGGCGAGAGCCAGAAGTCGACCGAGGCCCGCGCGTTCGGCAAATGGCTCGGCGACGCGACCGGCCAGCCAGTCGAATTCTACGACGAGCGGTTTACGACGACCGAGGCGGATGAACTGCTCGGCAACGCGAAGCTGACCAAAAAACAACGCCAGGCCCGTCGCGACCAGCTTGCCGCCCAGATCATGCTCACCGCTTATCTCGAATCCGGCGGCCACAATCAAGACTCGCCGCAGGGGATCGATTGATGATGGAAACACTTCGCCAAAGAGCGCTCACGCAAAGGCGCAAAGAAGGCAACAAATCATTTTTTGGCATCCTTTGCGCCTTCGCGCCGTTGCCTGAGATTTTCTTCTGCTGAGATAGATGACCAGACTCATTTTCGGCTGCGGTTACCTCGGTGAGCGCGTCGCGCGGCGGTGGCGCGACGCGGGCGACGACGTTGTGATCGTTACGCGAAGTGCCACGCGGGCCAAATCGCTCCGCGAGTCAGGTTATCGTGCCGTCGTCGCCGACGTGACGCAGCCGGTAACGCTGCGCGATTTACCCGTCGCCGACACGGTGCTCTTCGCCGTCGGTCATGATCGTGCCTCCGGGAACACGATCGCCGAAGTTTATGCGGGCGGCGTGCGAAATGTGCTCGCCGCCTTGCCGGAGGGCACCGGCCGCTATATTTACATCAGCACCACCGGCGTGTACGGCAACGCGGGCGACGACTGGGTCGATGAACGCACGCCACCCGACCCGCGGCGCGAAGGCGGCCGGTCGTCGCTCGAGGCCGAGCGCGTGCTTGCCGCCCATCCGCTGGCCGGCCGCGGCATCATCCTGCGCCTGGCCGGCATCTATGGACCCGAGCGCGTGCCGTTCATCGACATGCTTCGCGCCGGCGAGCCGATTCCCGCGCCGAGCACCGGCCATCTGAATCTTATTCACGTCAACGACGCGGCCAGCGTTGTGATCGCGGCCGGACAGATTCCGTTCGACACGTCCGCGCCGCAAAGCCTCGAGCGGCGCACTTATTGCGTGAGCGACGGGTATCCCGTGCAGCGCGGCGAGTTCTATCGCGAGTTGGCCCGACAAATTGGCGCCCGACCGCCGCAATTCGTCGAGCCCGATCCGAATTCGCCGCGCGCGGCCCGGGCCGCCGCCGATCGCCGCATTCGCAACGACCGCATGCTCGCCGATCTCGGCGTGACGCTCGCTTACCCCGATTACCGCGCTGGGCTGGCCGCGGTTCTTGAAACCCAGAATCAACAATCCAATAGATAGGGTGGGTCGAGCCTGCGAGACCCACCGCGGCAATGGATGGTGGGTCTCGTGCCTCGACCCACCCTACGACCACAAGGTTGCGTGCCGGCCATTCCCCCTCTATCATCGGCGGTGCTCGACTTTTTGCACGGAAAGACTCGCATGGCCACCATCAAGCGGCAACCGCTGTTCCCACACGTCATCGAGCTGAACTACCAGGCTCGGCGGCGCGTCACCGGCTGCTGCGTTTATCTCATTTTCGACGACGACAACGATTGGGCGCTGATCGACATTGGCTACGAAGACGCCGTGGACGAGCTGCTGGAGATCATCCGCCAGCTCGATTTTCCCTTCTCGAAATGCGTCACGCTCGTCGCCTCGCACGCCGACGTCGACCACATCCAGGGCTTTGCCAAAGCAAAGCAGACGCTCAAAACCACCGTCACCTCCCATCGCCTGGCGGCCGAGCCGCTCGAATCCGGCGACAAGCTGGCGACCTATGCGGAGATCTCAGCGCAGGATATCCACCTGGACATGCCGCCGGTTAAAGTCGAAAACCTCGTCGACGACGGCGACCGAATCCGCGTCGGCAGCCTCGAGCTCGAAGTGTGGCACACGCCGGGACACACGACCGGTCAGCTCTCGTTCCAGCTCGGCAATCTGCTCTTCTCCGGCGACAACCTGTTCCGCGACGGCTGCGTCGGCGCCATCGACGCCCATCACGGCAGCAGCATCCCCGATTTCATCAAATCGCTCGAGCGGATTCGGGGCAGTAATGCACAGTGGTTGCTGCCCAGCCACGGTCCGGTGTTTCGCAAGGACGACCAACTTATCGATAGCACGATTGCGCGGCTGGAAACGTACCTGCACATGGCCGACTTCGGCACTTGCGCGGCGGATTGGCCCCTGATGGATCAATGGGAGCGGGAGCTGGTCGAGGGCAAGATGCCCGGGTAACGAGCCGCGACGTTCGCCTAACCGGCAAGGTTTGACAGCCCGGTTCGCTGCCAGCGTCCGGATATAGGGGTTGTACCGGATTTTCCCTCATTCCGGTTTATAACGACGGTCGATGCTACTACGGACGCCAAATGGGGCCGTCGGCTCTCGGCTATCGGCTGTCGGCCGAGCGCGATCCAGAATGGCCGATAGCCGACAGCTGATAGCCGAAAGCTTTTGAGGGGGGAACGATGATCCGTCGGATCTATTTCGCGCTCGCGGCAGCGACGCTGCTGGCTGTACTATCCGCCGCCGACGAGGCGCAGGCGCAGCAGGCGTACGGCCGAGCCTGGGGGCACACGTACAACACGATGGATTGGGACCGTTTCTATCACTACCCGTACGTGTACTACCCGCAGAACTTCTGGGGCAACGAATACTACCGCAGCGCCGACAGCTTGTATTACCGCTATCCGCAAGAGATGCGGATCCCGGTTTACAACCGGCACTGGTTCAATCACTACCCGACACCACGGCCTTATCATCGCGGCCACCACTTCGTCCTCGACATTTTTTAATCGCCGGCCGGTGGTTGAAGAATGAATGCTAGCGTCATCGTCCGGGGGGGACACTCATCGACGTTCGGGCATTCGAGGACGAGGCCTATCGAACCGCGGCGCCGGCTTGGCCGCCGGCGCCGCGGTCTCGTCTTTCTTAGCTGAGGGTATCCGG